>NZ_JBYSWF010000004.1:0-197069 GCF_058780865.1 Pseudomonas sp. GP01-A4 | reverse complement strand
GGGTTGGGTGGGGTGTGTGGCGCTGATCATCGGTTTCCAGCTACTGTCGTTGCTGATCGCCCTGGCGGGCTGGAAGCCCCTCCAACCTGAACTGAGCAAGACCTCATGAACGATGCCGTTGCCCTGCCGGTACCCGAGACTTCCGCCCGTCGCCGCTCGTTGATCGCCGGCTGCAGCGCCCACGCGATTCACGATGGCCTGACCGATGTGATCTACGTGCTGCTGCCGATCTGGCAAGCGCAGTTCGGCATGACCTACGCCCAGGTCGGCCTGCTGCGCGGTGCCTATTCCGGGATGATGGCGGTGTTTCAGCTGATGGCCAGTCGCGCCGCCAAACGCTGGGGACGCACGCCGATGCTGGTGGGCGGCACGGCGCTTGCCGGTGTTGCCTATCTGTTGGTGGGGCAGGCGACCGGGTTGGGCATGTTGTTGCTGGCGCTGCTGTTGGGCGGGCTGGGGGCGAGTACCCAGCATCCGCTGGCTTCTTCGATGATCACCGACACCTACGAGAACGGTGGTGGGGTCAAGGAAGCGCTGTCTCAATACAACTTCTCCGGGGACATTGGCAAAACCCTGGTTCCCGGGCTGGTCGGCCTGTTGCTGACCGTCATCAGCTGGCGCGCGAGCGTCACGCTTCTTGGAATGCTGGGATTGGCCGCGGCGGGGTTGCTGTGGTGGCTGATCCCAACGCAGGCAGCGGCGTCTGCTTCCGGCAAAACCGCCAAGACCTTGATCGGAAGTGGCTCGGTCAGCGGCCTGCGTGCGCTGATCGTCACGGGCACACTCGACAGTGCCGTGCGCATGGGCTTTCTCACGTTTCTGCCCTTTCTTCTGCAAGCTAAAGGCGCCGGCACTGCGGGCATCGGTCTCGCGCTGACCATGCTGTTTATCGGCGGCGCCTTCGGCAAATTGCTCTGCGGCTACCTCGGCGCACGCATCGGCATGATGAAAACCGTGTGGCTGACGGAAACCGTCACGGCGCTGTTGATCGTCGCGGCGGTGTACCTGCCGTTGAGCGGGTTGATGGTGATATTGCCGGTGTTGGGGCTGGCGTTGAATGGCACCTCTTCGGTGCTGTACGGCGCGGTGCCGGATCTCGCTGGCGCAGGTAAACGAGAGCAGGCGTTTGCCGTGTTCTACACCGGCACCATCGGCGGGGGCGCGTTGGCGCCGGTTCTGTTTGGCGGGCTGGGGGACTTGATGGGCGTGCCGGTGGCGGTGATGGTGCTGGCGGGGATGTTGTTGCTGACGTTGCCGTTGGCGTGGGTGGTGCAGCAGGGCTGCTCACTCAAATAATCGAATGATTGGCGACATGCCCCGGCTGTGCTTGCAGATCGATACCCAGTGCGTGAAGCACCTTGAGTACCGTTTCGAAGCGGGGCTTTGCTCCAGGGGCAAATGCCTTGTACAGACTCTCACGGCCCATGCCGGTATCGGTCGCGACCCGCGCCATCCCGCGAGCTTTGGCCACGTACCCGACGGCCCTGAGGAACTCCTCGTTATCGCCGTCGGCCAGAACTTGAGAAAGGTATTCGCTGATGGCTTCATCACTGTCGAGCAGTGCCGCCATATCAAATGTCGTCAGTGTTTGGCTCATGATCAAACTTCCTTTGCCAGTTTTTTTGCTCGCCGGATGTCGGCGTCTTGTGAGGATTTGTCGCCACCGGCCAGCAAGACGATGACGGTTCTTCCTCGCTGCGTGAAATACACTCGATAACCCAGACCGATATCTACGCGCATTTCCGAGACCCCATTGCCTACCGTCTTTATATCGCCCAGATTGCCAGCAGATGCGCGATCGATGCGCCGGGCGATGGCGATTTTTGCGCGTAAATCACGTATTGCTGAATGCCAGGTAATGAAGGTCTGCGTTTGCTGGACATGATAGTTCACGGGTTCTCACTGTATCCATATGGATACTGGCTGGCAATAGGCATGAGCACGTGCGCGCGGCGCGGTTAGGCGCAGGAGAATGATGTGAGTAAGGCTAAGGATTCAAATGGTCTCTTGTTGCGAGCGATTGCAGTGTCGAAGTCTCTTGCAGTTGCTGGCGCCTAATCCATCAAGGATGCGATCCGCTGCGCATCCTCCGGCGTCGCCGGGTTGTACACCACCATATTCAGATCCTTGCGCCCATCGACCGCAAACACTGAATACTCAAATTCGATCGGCCCCAACACCGAATGGCGTATCCGCTTGATGCGATCACCATGGGCGCCCTGAACATCGTTTTCGCTCCACATCGCCTTAAATTCAGGGCTGCGTCGACACAGTTCATCCACCAGCGGCTGCACCTGCTCCGCCGCGCCTGAGCGCGCCGTATCAATCCTGAAAGCCCCCAGCACAAACCGCGCCACGCTTTCCCAGTCGTATTGGGCCGCGCGGGAATTGGGATCAAGGAACATGAACCGCAGGATATTTCGCTGTTCCGGCGCCTGGGATCCGTAGTCCATCAACATCACCGTCGCCGCCTGGTTCCAGGCCACCACATCCCAGGTCGCCGTACGCAGGATCGCGGCGCTGGGGTTCAAGGCATCCAGTACCCGTTGCAGGCGTGGCGTCACCGTTTCGTTTTGCTGGTAGCGCACTTCGGGTGGGCGTCCGAAGGCCAGCAGGAACAGATGCTCGCGTTCGATATCGGTCAACATCAGCGCATGGGCAATCCGCTCCAGCACTTCCACCGACGGCGCGCCGCCACGGCCCTGTTCGAGCCAGGTGTACCAGGTGGGGCTGATGTTCGCGCGTTGGGCCACCTCTTCGCGGCGCAAACCTGGCGTACGCCGTCGTGCCGATGAGAAGCCGAATGCCGCCGGATCAAGCCGGGTACGTCGGTCTTTCAGATAGCTGCCCAACTGGTTTGCGCTCATAGCCTGTTAGCCTCTATACCCTGATAACTTCACTACTTTACCCGTATAGGGCAAGCGCACAGATTAGTCTCTGAATACACACGGAGATACGGTTCATGCGCATATTTATAACGGGTGCCAGCGGATTTATCGGGTCGGCTGTCGTCAAGGAACTGATCGCGGCGGGCCATCAGGTGCTGGGGTTGTGCCGCTCGGATGACAAGGTGGCAGCGCTGGAGGCCGCCGGGGCTCAGGTACATCGTGGGTCGCTTGAGGACCTGGGAAGCCTCAAGTCTGGTGTTACCCAGGCGGATGGCGTGATTCACCTGGCGTTCAATCACGACTTCTCGAAATTCGTCGCGAACTGCGAGGACGACCGCCGGGTTATCCAGGCGCTGGGAGAGGCACTTGCCGGGTCGGATCGACCGCTGATCATTACCTCCGGTGTCGGAATTGCGAGCACCGTGCCGGGGCAGTTGGCGACGGAGGATGGTGCGGTGGTTACCTCAGCGCAAATTCCTCGTGCAGCGTCGGAAGAAGCGGCTAACGCTGTAGCCGCGACGGGGGTGAATGTGTCGGTGATGCGTTTGCCTCAAGTACACGACACCGTCAGGCAGGGGCTGGTTAGCCCGGTGATCGAGTTGTATCGCGAGAAGGGCGTTTGCGCTTACATCGCCGACGGGAAAAACCGTTGGCCGGCGGCACATATTCTGGATGTGGCTCGGCTCTACAGGCTGGCGATTGAAAAGGCCGAGCCGGGCACGAGGTATCACGCGGTGGCGGAGGAGGGTGTGTCGCAAAGGGAGATTGCCGAGGTGTTGGGGACGCGGCTAGGGTTGCCGGTTAAATCCATTTCGGCGCAAGAGGCTCAGGGGTTTTTTGGTTGGTTGGCAAGGTTTACCGCTCACGATATGCCTGCATCCAGTGCGATCACGCGCAAGAAGTTGGGATGGGAACCGGTGGGGCCGGGGTTGCTTGCGGATCTTGCGCAGTTGGAGGGCTTTTAAGGTCGAATTGCTGGAGGGCAGATTACTAATGTTTTCGAGAACGGGTTTGTTTCATTAGTCGTTGTTTCTCCAGCATTCCAACGTCAAGGAATAGCGCTTCGGCTGCTTGCTGCGTCTGAGACCGCCTGCAAGACGATGAAGCTTTTTACCTCGGCAAATACGTCCAACGTCGCTTCCCAGAGACTCATCGCCAAGGCTGGTTTTTTCCAAGCGGGGTTATCGAGAACCTGGATAAGGATGATCCGGAGCTGGTTTATTTCAAACGTATTCGGTGAATGAGACGGGCCGTTTGATCATTGTGAAACACCACGCTTGAGGCCTGGCTTAGTGTTTGCCGGAGTTGTGTGCTCCTAACACACGATGCAACTCCCCCGCGACAGCAAGCAGTTGCTGTTCCAAGGCTTCCACATCGGATGCGTTGATCCTGTCATTGATGACAGGCAAGGTTTTCGCCCGCTTTTTCGGGGCGTTTACTAGGTTATGTGCATCCTGGGAGACCAGAGCCTGGCGCAGAATGTTATTGATCACCGTCTGATAGCCCGTACCGGCGTTTTCGGCGCATGTGCGTGCTGCATCGATCACGACGTCATCCAGCATGATGGTGATGCGTGTCTTGCCTTTGTTGCCTGCAATAGCACCGCGCTTCCCTGAGCTGAAATCGTATTCGTCTTTCATGGTTCAAACCTCCAGATACTGGCGTCGTTCACTTTTGGATGCGAGCCTTGCACTGATGATGCGTACGAAATTCGGATCACGGTAGGTGTAGGCCACCACCAATATTCGATCCTTTGCATCTTTGCCCACGACTACCCAGCGTTCTTCATCGTGGTCGCGGTCTTCTATCATCAATGCTTTAGCGTCGTGAAATACCGGTTCAGCATCGGCCAGGCTTACACCTCTGTGCTTTAGCTGATTCAGTGTGTTCTTGGTGTAGTCATACTGGATTCTGAAGGTTTTCATTATGCATATTTTATATGTATAAAAAAGCGATTGATTGGGGGATGGATCTTGAGGGAAGGGATGACGGATTTCCGTCGGTCGACGCTGATGCGCCCGGTATGAGGGGGATGCTTAGTGTGTAGGGAAGGTGAGGAACCAAGGGGGGGATTGTTGAGCGCAGCTATCTGGAAGAGAGATCTTGCGGCTTTGCCTACACAACCATCAGAATCGTCCCGGTTGTACGCCTTGGGCGACGTCTTTAAGGTTCGTCAGCCGCTGCCCATCAGCGGTCGGGTTTAGTAGCCCGATTTGATCAACGGCGTATGGCTGTGCCATTTTTCAGACGTTTGAATGTCTGGTCTTTATGGTGGCTGTACGCGGGGCGCCTTTGGGCGCGCCGGTTTCGTTGATCAACCGGTCTACTAACCCGCGTATAGCCGCCACCCTTTGTTTAGTATCTCCGGAAGGTGGTCCTAACCGAGGATCAACAGATGTGTACTGGCTCGTATAACTCACCCACATTGATTCGACGCCCCCAATCGCTGTCGGATTGCTGGCGTTGCAGTTGGCGCTTTGACGAATGATCGGTGACGGTGATGCACGCATTTAAAGTGTTTGGCGCTGGATTTAGCGTGGTGTCGGTCTTGGCCATCGGAGTGATTTTTAACGGTGGAAATGCCTTTGCCCTGGATGCCACAAAAACCCCAGGCGACAACCTGCCCAACCTGAGCCGTGCGTACGTTCTTCAGGATTTCAATGCGCAAGGTCAGCCAGAAGAAATAGCGCTAGGCGAAAATCTTCAGAACGCCTATTTCTACACAAACTGTTATCGCTCATCGGGATGCCATCAAGGTGTGCCGGAAGGAGCGCTGGTATTCAACACACCCTCGGGTTTTAACGCGACGCCCAACAGTCACTATCCCCGGGTTGAACTGCGGGCAAAAAGAGAGTTCACCGCAGGTGATGTGTTTGATAACACCCAGTCCGGCGAGCTTTATGTGGTGCAAAATCCAAGCACAAAATCGATCATATTTGCCCAGATACATGGCGACAAGGCGGGAGGTTCGGAGCTGCTGAAGCTTCGCTGGGAAGGTGGCTCGATCATCGCCGGGACCAAAACGCGCTATGGGCAGAAGGAGCAACGGACAGTATTGCTGAAGGGGCTCGAGCTTAACGACAAGCTGAATTACAAGATTGAGGTCAAGGGCTCCGAGGGTGGCATGGTGCTGCTGGTTTCGGCTGCGGCGAATGGCAGGCAGGCCAGCCGGGAATTCGATATTCCGCCATCGGGTTGGCAGGGCATCAATCTGTATTTCAAGGCCGGGAATTACAACCAGACCGCTGAGCAGGACGGCGGGGCAGCTATTGTTGCGTACACCTCCCTGGATGTGGGTTACCAGTAGCAGTGTGCGCCGGTTCAGAGACTCCCCGGCCCAGCAACCTGCGTACAGTTTCACCCTATCTGCGTAGTACTGCGTCAGTAATGCCGAGTAAAAAGATTCGTTCCCCCTCGCTCCATTAGCGTCCGACGTCGTTGTAAGACACTTCTCGTTGTTCGCGCCTCCATTGAAGTTCTCCACGGTGATTGCCTATGTTTGATGGCATCAAACCAAGGAGGAATGACCATGCCTCGAAGTGCCTTAGCAGAAGATGGATATCTGCATTACATGCCTCGTGTGAGCCAGACTCATTGCGTCGAAGAGCTCGCAGAATTACGTCGAGAGTTTGAACAGTTGGAGCCGGATGAGTACGCCCCGCCTGGAGTAAACAGGTTTCGACGGTATGGCAACGGAGTCATTCTTCCCTGGCAAGACACGCATGAAGGCCACTGGTTGCCAATCGTCAAAGATGGGGCAGGCCACGGACGCGCAGGTTACGACCAAGGCGGTAACAATCCGGATCACGCAAATATTCGCTACTTTCACGCGTTGAGTGATGCGGTAAAAAACAATCGCGTACTACTCGACCTGACCGATGAAGATTTTTCCCTGACGTTCTGGCAGCATCCTGGCCAGCCCCTTCCTATCTATTTTGGGGTGCATTTTGTAAAACTCACGTCCGCGAGTTCGGATCAGCCAGGTATAAGCTCACCGAACTTTTTTCACCAGGATGGAGAGCCCGTCACGTTTGCGCACTTGATCTACCGTTCTTCGAACATGACGGGTGGCATCAATTTTATTGGGCATCCGGAAATCCGAAACATGCTGTTCGAGGACGCGCGGGCAAGTCAGATTTTGGCGGAGTTTACCCTTTCGGAGCCTCTCGATAGTTTTGTCGTTCATGATCCGAAGGTTTCGCATTACATAAGCCCGATCAAGAAACTTGACGACGCCTCTCCCGGAGTCTGTGAGCGTTGTATTGTTTTGGTTGATTTCTCGCCAACCATTCAGAGGATATGACGGTGCAGGCGTTGAACTCGATATTGCCCATCTTGATTGCGTTGGGAATAGGCCTTCTATCGAGCAAACTCTTGCTCCCGGATAAAGTTGTTGCCCGATTGGTCAGTCTGATCAGCCCTTTGGTTTGGGGGCTACTTTTTCTGATAGGCACTGAGTTCGGCGAAGTGGTTTCTTCGCTGGATGCGGTTGGCTATGTGCTCAAGACATCTTCGCTTGTCGCGGTCGCAACAACAGTGGTGCCTTGCATGCTGCTGCTGGGCTTGGCGGCTTTGAGAGGGGCTGGACGAGAACCAGGCAGGGTTGCCAGTTTCGATATGCATGGCGCTGCTGCTCCTCTGAAAGAGTGCTTTATTGCGCTGCTGATGGTGGCCTTGGGCGTGTTGTTCACATATGCAGAATCAACCGTTGCAAGCTTGTGGCTTCCACCCAGCAACGTGATGTTAATGGTACTGATCTTCTTGGTGGGACTCGACTTGTCGAGCATCAAGTTAGGTCGTGACTGGATCTCATGGGGCGTTCTATGCGTTCCGATTGCCGTGGTCATTGGCTCAATATTGGGAGCCTATGCGGTTCATTTCATCATTGGCGAAGATATCCGTTTGCTCCTGGCACTCTCGACGGGATTTGGATGGTTCACGCTATCCAGTGTCCTGGTCGGAGGGCTGTCCGGAGAAGTTCATGGCGCTACGGCATTGCTCGCAGACCTGGGGCGCGAACTGATCGCGATCGCTTTACTGTACCTGGTCGGTGGCTTCCACCCAAAGGTCGGTATTGCTGCCGCTGGGGCAACCGCTCTGGACTCGACGTTACCGATCGTGCGCCAAACCTGCCACTGCGACACGCTGCCTACCGCTCTCATGAGTGGTTTGATTCTGACGGTGTTAGCGCCCTTTTTTATAACCTTCTTTCTGACCGCATGACGTGACCTCTTACTGGAGGAAATCATGACTCCACGATTTTCAGGAGAAAAACCGAGTCTGCAACCATCAGCATTTAAAAGTCTCACGCTCGGCCCGATGCTTGCCGCGTTTGAACAGCTGCTGATGTGTATCAAAACTCAGCCCAAGGCGTTGATCCCGGTGGCTATGTTCCTGTCGCTGGCGGGGCCTGTCCGGGCGGAGCCAACGATTATGGAAAATGTGCGTGGTTATACCGTGAGTGGAGGCGGTCTGATGCGTTTTGATGCGTTGGCCTTTGATGCGTCGGGCAAAGTGATTTGCGTCGGTATGGCGGCCGATCTTGCTGGCAAGCATGCATTGGCGACGCGCATCGATGGTAAGGGTGCGTCCCTCTTGCCTGGGTTGACCGATGCGCACGGCCATATCAAATGGCTTGGAGAGTCCCTTCGAAGCATTGCTTTACGGGGCTCTCCAACACTGGTTGATACGCAGGAGAGGCTTCGGGTATTCGCTGCAGCGCGCCCCGGCGCCCGTTGGCTGACTGGCTCAGGCTGGAACCACGTTACCTGGAAGTTGGGGCGGTTTCCGACGGCTGCCGAAATTGATAAGGTCGTTGTCGATCGACCAGTGTGGCTAATTCGGGTGGATGCCCATGCCGGATGGGCTAATACCAAGGCGATGCAACTGGCGGGTATTACTAAGGACACGCCTGATCCGAAAGGCGGACGTATCGAACGGGATGCAGAAGGTAACCCGACAGGTGTATTTATCGACGCCGCTATGGGGCTGGTCGCGGATATTATTCCGCTGCCTGACGAGCAGGAGCGAGAGGTCGCGTTGCAGGCTGCATTGGAGCATCTCAATGCACAAGGACTGACATCTGTGCACGATGCAGGTGCTGATAGGCAGATGATCAAGACGATGCGCGGTTTTGCCGATCGCGGCCGGCTTCCGTTACGTGTCTACTCGATGATCAACGGTGCGGGGGATGATTTCGCGGTGTTGTCCCAGGACGGCCCTTTGATCGGCTACGGCGATGATCGTCTTACCATTCGTAGCGTCAAGCTTTATGCCGATGGCGCTTTGGGAAGCCGTGGTGCGGCGCTGTTTGAGCCATACACCGACGACCCAACCAACAAGGGGTTGCTTTTTGAAAGCCGGCAGGAGATGAAGCACAAGATTGAGTCGGTACTGAAAGCCGGCTTTCAAGCTAATGTGCATGGCATCGGTGATGCTGCCATCAAGCAGGTCATGGATAGCTTTGAACAGACCTACGCCACAGTCGGTGGGCGCGCCTTGCGTAACAGGATCGAGCATGCGCAGGTGGTTGATGTGGCGCAGATACCGCGCTTTATCGATCTAGGGCTGATTGCATCGATGCAGCCTACACATGCTACCAGCGACATGAATATGGCTGAGGACAGGGTGGGTGTCGAACGGATCAAGGGGGCTTATGCCTGGCGCACTCTGCTTAACCAGGGAACGAAAATTGCGGCAGGGTCAGACTTCCCAGTCGAATCTGCCAATCCGTTCTACGGCATACATGCTGCCGTGACTCGCTCGGATCATGAGGGCAACCCCTTGGCTGGATGGCACCCTGAGCAGGCCATGACCCTCTTCGAGGCTTTCCGTGCATTTACGCTGGATGCAGCTTATGCAGCCCATCAAGAAGCTACCCAAGGCAGCATTGAGCCCGGAAAGTGGGCCGATTTTATCCTGGTTGATCAGGACATTTTTGCCGTCAGCCCGGCAGACATCTGGAGGACACGCGTCCTGCAGACTTGGGTTGGCGGGAAGAAGGTCTATCAGGCGATTGAATGAGCCCGGTTCGGCCGTTTAACTTCCAAATCCCACCCATAAAAAAACCGGTCACCAAGGACCGGTTTTTTTACACATCCCCCGTCAAAACCAGCCTGACGCAGGAGCAAAATCTGAGTGGAGCGGGTAGAGGGAATCGAACCTGACGCCTAACTGGTTGAGTTAGAGAGAGTTCTTCCCGTTTGCCGCAAGCGGCTGGACGACATGATGGACTACTTCGCCCCCATCGTCCAGAAGAAGGCCAGACGCTGCTCCATTGACGACTGCTACAGGCCATCCACATCCAGCAATGCCTCATCTCAGGGCCACCCGTTCGGGTGGAGTCCGCGCTCTGTCCTGCGCCTTCGACCCAGGACTGTGGAGGAGCGGAAGCGGGCACGGCAGCCGCCCTCGCCGTAGGCGCAGCGCCATTCCATTTTCGTCTATCAACAGACCGACACGGTCTGCTGGAAGCGCCATCGCCAGGGTTCTGACTCTTCCAGAGTCCGCCTCGCGAAACATTTCGTCCGCATAGACCGCAGTGCGAACACCAGATACCGAGCAGGTCTTGCAAAGGTCGAAGCCACGCGGAGATCTTGGGGGCGTGACACCGGCATGACATGGCCGACCGCGGCTCTGTTGGTGCCAGTACCAGGTGGCAGCTCATCAGCCTGCGTGGCGGGCGGGTTGAACTCAGCTCGTGAGCAGTGCGCATGGTACGTCTTGAGTGGGGCTGGGCGCCCCCGTTTGGAGGTACGCCAGCCATCCTTTCGACTGACCGGTTCTGGGGGGAGCCCTTGGCGCAATAGCTCAAGCAAGGAGGACGATGCATGAAAGGGAACTCGTTGTCCCAAGTGAATTACCGCCCCATTGAAGCGGCCATCCGATGGGCAGGATTGCTGAGGTTCCAACCCGAAATCGTGGCAGCCATTATTGACTCCCGACACTTGGCGGTGACGTTGAACTGCCCTCGTTGCGACGAACTTCGGCTCTACATCGACCGAATCTACGATGCGATCTACCATGGTGAACTACCCTATGGACAGAACGGCATCACGATCGACGACAAGTCCCTCTGGGACTCTCCGGACTTGACGATCCGGCATGTCGATCTCAAACGATGGATGCTCAACCATTATTCGGGCCAACGACCGGCCTTTTTATTCTCCCGCGGCGAACGGATCGCCCATCCCGTGATTACGTTGGAGGCAGGGAATGCGCTGCTGGTGGAGCGCGAGGCGCTCAAGTCGCAGCTGGAACAATGCCGCAGCCAACTGCGTGCTCTGCAAGAGCAGCGGAAGAAGCACGATCAGGCGCCACCCGCATGCACGCTCTGCCCGCTGAGTGACAGGGCCGAGGCCACCTACCTGCACATCATCGGCGCCATGCTGACGTTGATGCTTGGACGCTCACCATCCGGCACCCCGTACTCCAGCTTCAACAGCCAGGAAGCCATTGCCAGTGCGTTGATCGCCCATCATGGACACCTCATGGGCATCACCGAGCGCACGCTGCAGGCCAAGTTCGCCCAAGCTCGCCGCAAGCTTCAATCTGCGGTTTCCTGAAATTTTCAAGACCGTATCTGCGGTCGCGGATACCGCATTTGCGGTGTCTTTCCTCAACGCGGCGTTCTTAATTCGAGTCACGCCATTCAGCGCGATTGAGCGTTAAGGAGTGACCCTCATGTCTTCGCAGACCACAGCCACGGCGGCACCGACTGAACACCGCATCCTGCGCCGCGCCGAGGTCGAAGCCAAGACCGGCTTCAAGCGCGCGCACATCTACAGTCTGATGAAGGAAGGCAAGTTCCCCAAGGCGCTGCGCCTGGGCGTGCGCGCGGTGGGCTGGGACTCGGTGGAGATCGAACAGTGGATCGCTGATCGCCTCAAAGAACGCGCCTGACGCTTCTTCTCGGTTCATGCCATTCGACGGGGAGAAGCTCATGCAGGTGGTGTCCATCATTTCGACCAAGGGCGGCGTGGGCAAGACCACGACGGCGGCCAACCTGGGCGGCTTCATCGCCGATGCCGGGCTGCGTGTGCTGCTGCTGGACCTGGACGTGCAGCCCACGCTGTCGAGCTACTTCACACTGGACGTGTGCGCGCCCGGCGGCATCTACGAGATGCTGGCCTTCAACGAGCGGCGCATCGAGCAACTGGTGTCGCGCACTGCGATCGCGGGCCTGGACCTGGTGCTCTCCAGCGACGACCGCGGCGAACTGAACACGCTGCTGCTGCACGCACCGGATGGGCGCCTGCGACTGCGTCATTTGCTTCCCGTCTTCCGCACGCACTATGACTTGCTTCTGATCGACACCCAGGGCGCGCGCAGCGTGCTGCTGGAGATGGCGGTGCTGGCGTCCGACCTGGCGCTGTCGCCGGTGACGCCGGAGATCCTCGCGGCGCGCGAACTGCGGCGCGGCACGCTTCAACTGATCGAGGACATCGCGCCGTATCGGCACCTGGGCATCGAGCCGCCGCCGCTGCGCCTGCTCATCAACCGTGTGCATCCGGTGTCGTCGAACGCCCGGTTGGTCCAGCAGGCGCTGCGACAGGTGTTCCAGGAACAGGCCGGCGTGCAGGTGCTGGGCACCGACGTGCCGGCCATCGAAGCCTATCCGCGCGCTGCGACACGAGGATTGCCGGTGCACCGGGTGGAGTACCGGCAGCCGGCGGGGCGCACGGCGCCCGCGGCGCTGGACACCATGCGCACGCTGGCCGGCGAGCTGTTCCCCGCGTGGCGGGAGCGCTTCGCGCTGGTCACCGGCCGGGCCGATGCGGGAGGGGCCGGTCATGGCGAGCGCGCATGAACTGGCGCGCGGCCGTGAACGGCTGCGCGCACTGATCGAGTTCGCGCTGGGCGAAGGCTGGCGCGTGGTGCGCACGTCCGGTGGGCACCTGAAATTCACGAAACCAGGCTGCGCGTCGATCTACACCAGCTCGACTGCGAGCGACCACCGTGCCGACCGCCATGCCCGCGCGCAGCTTCGCCGCGCCGACCGGCAGGCGCAGGAGAACGGCCGTGGCTGAGCTGACGCCGCAGGACATGGCTGCTAAGCTGCTGGCCACCGGCTTCGAGCACAGCAGCCCTTCGGCCGCGACCTTGAGCGACCCCATCGCCGACACGCCGATGGTGGTGACGCTGGACCAGTTGCGGCCCTACGACCACGACCCGCGCGTGACGCGCAACCCGGCCTATGCGGAGATCAAGGCGTCCATCCGCGAACGCGGGCTGGACGCGCCCCCCGCGATCACGCGCAGACCGGGCGAGGCGCACTACATCATTCGCAACGGCGGCAACACGCGGCTCGCGATCCTGCGCGAGTTGTGGAGCGAGACCAAGGAGGAACGCTTCTTCCGCATTGCGTGCCTGTTCCGCCCGTGGCCGGCGCGCGGCGAAATCGTGGCGCTGACCGGGCATCTGGCCGAGAACGAGCTGCGCGGCGGGCTGACCTTCATCGAGCGGGCATTGGGCATCGAGAAGGCGCGCGAGTTCTACGAGCAGGAAAGCGGCCAGGCACTGTCGCAGAGCGAACTCGCGCGGCGGCTGACTGCCGACGGCTACCCGGTGCAGCAGTCACACATCAGCCGCATGAACGATGCAGTACGCTATCTGCTTCCGGCGATCCCGGCGCTGTTGTACGGCGGATTGGGCCGGCATCAGGTGGACCGGCTCGCGGTGCTGCGCAAGGCGTGCGAGCGCACCTGGGAGCGGCGTGCGCTGGGCCGCACCGTGGCCGTGGACTTCGCCACCTTGTTTCAGGACGTGCTGACGCAGTTCGACACTCAGCCGGACGACTTCTCGCCGCAGCGGGTGCAGGACGAGCTCGTGGGCCAGATGGCCGAGCTGCTGGAGGCGGACTACGACACGCTGGCGCTGGAGATCAACGACAGCGAACGCCGCCAGTGTGCGCTGATCAGCGAACCGGCGGCGCCTGTCGTGCCTGCTTCACCGCCCTTGCCGGTCTCCGCGCCTCGGCAGCCACCCGCCTCGTCTGTGCCGCGCGACACCACTCCGGTCGCGCCTCCGGCGCCAGCAGCAACACCGCCTGCACCGCTCGAAGCTCCGGAGGAACAGCACGGGCACGGGCAACGCGACGAGCGCCTGCAAGGGCACATCGTGACGCCGGCACCGACCACCGAGCGCCTGCAGTCCATCCAGCGGATGGTCGCGGACCAGCTCAGCGACAAGCTGCCCGACTTCGAGGCCAATGCGCTGCGTGCGATCCCCGTGCAGGCCGGCGGGCTCTATCCCATCTCGGACGTCTGGTACATCGAGCCGGGGCTGGACGTGCCGGATCGCCTGCGCGTGCACATCGCGCAGTTCGCGCGCGAGATCGCCGGGGAAGCCGCGGTAGCCGAGCACATCGAGGCCAGCGACGGCGGCATCGGCTTCGTCTGCATGGCGCCGGCCGTGGGCCAGGCGAAGGCGCTGCCGGCGTTCGCGCGGGCGGTGTTGACCCTGCTGCATGCGCTGAGTGCGGCTCCGCCCTCCGCGAACGGATTGGACCGCGCGCGGCTGGCCGACGAGCTGGCGGCGCTGCTGCATGGCCATGGCGGCTCGGCCACACGCCTGAGCGATGCTGCGCTGGTGAAGCTGTTCCGTCTGCTGCGCCTGGCGCGCCGGCTGCTGGACCTGCAAGCCGGCGAAGCGGGCCAGGAATCCTGAGCGCAGGAGGCTCCCGCATGTCGGCACCGCACCCGCTCAACCAGGCCGTGATCGCCCAGGCCCTGCATGACCTGCGCAACGGCCAGTTGCGCCGCTGCAAGGCCATGGGCTTCGGCGAGGAGGAGCTGGATGCGCTGAAGCACCCCGAACTCGTGAGCATGCTGGTGAACGCCACGGTGTCGTGGTGTTCGGTGTCGGTGAACCGTGAAGTGTTGAAGCGGCTGCTGAGCCAGGTGCACGACGTGGAGCGGGAGATCGCCACGGTGGACCGCATGCTGCGCCTGGGCGCGAGCACGGAGATGGTCAGCAAGTTCTACGGCCTCACGCATCAGGAAGTGGCGCTGCGCCGCGACATCCTCGGGCTGCCCAAGCGCAAGGGCCGGCATCCGGTGCTCGACGAGGCGCAAGACGTGGCCTTGTGGGAGCGCTGGAAGGCCGGCGTCGTCGAGCGCCATATCGCCCTGACCGACGACATGGCGATGCTGGCGGTGACCATGGACCTGGCCGAGGCGCTGAGCCTGCCGATGTCGGTGGTGTGGGCGGCGATACGCAACTGGATCGACCAGGGGCTGGTGTAGGCCATGACCACGGGTGGCGCACCACGGCGCGAAGGCCCCGTTGCGCTGTCCGCGCTTTTCGACGAGGCCCTGCAGCACCTGCAGTCGGCGCAGGGGACGGCGCCGGCCGCCGACGGTTTCCTCTACAGCGGCAACCGCCATGAGAGCGTCCCGCGCAGGCTGTTCCTCGACCGGCGCCTGACGCCACTGGAGCGAAACGCCTGGCAGGTGTTCCGCCTGCAGCTCAACGACGACGGCGTGACCGCCTTTCCCACCTACGACCAATTGCGCCCCTACCTGGCCTCGATGCCCTGCGCGGCGCAGGCCTCGCACGAGACCGTGGCGCGCGCCCTGACGCTGTTGCGGCTGACGCGCTGGCTGAGCCTGGTGCGACGACGGCGCGACCCGCAGACCGGCCGCATCCAGGGCAACCTCTACGTGCTGCACGACGAGCCGCTGTCGCCCTTCGAGGCGATGCAGCTCGATGCCGACTACCTTGGCCTGGTCAGCCAGGCGCTGACCCATGCCGCCAAGGCGGTACAAATCGTGGGCATGAACACGCTCAAGGAGATTGCCGAAGACCCGCTGCTCAGCGGCCGCACGCTGCCGACCCGCTTGCAAGTGCTGGCGCAGCGCATGGCGCGGCATGGCTGGGCGACGCCAGGTTATCCACAGGAGGGTGCGGACCACGAATCCGAAGAAGGTCAGGAAGCCCTTCTTCGGAATGCTGCGCGCCCGTCTTCGGAATCCGAAGCAGGGCCGAAACCCGCACCGGACGGCTCTCTTCGGATTCCGAAGGAGGACCGTACAGTACGTAATGATCGTATAAATGAAGTACGTACAGTACCGCGCGCGAGGGCCTTGCAGAACCTGCGGCTGCCCGAGCGTTTCCTGCGCTTGAAGGACGAGCAGCAGGCCGGCGCGCTGGTGGCACTGCAGCAGGTGGACGAGGCGCAGAGGCAGGCCGTTCTCGACGAGTGGGCGGCACGCTGCCACAACAGCGCGGTACGCAACCCGGCCGGCTACCTGTTTGGCATCATCCAGAAGGCGATCCGCGGAGAGTTCAAGGCCTGGGCCGGAGAAAGTGCATCGACGCCGCCAGCGCCCCCGCCACCTGCGTCATCGTCACCGCCAGCATCCCGTGCGGCTGACCCCGAGGTGGCACGCGCCTATCTAGCACAGCTCCGAGAAGCCTTGCGTGATCGCTGATGTTGAGTATCCCCAGGGATAGCTGGAACAGACACCCTTCCGCCGTGCTCGATTGCTGCCCGCCGAACGACAGGCGAAACTGTCGCCTGTGAATCAAACGAGGACAGCCACGCACGAGCCCGGCCAACGATGGACTTGACGACTTTGCCCTTCACAAACGCACTGCAACCACTACAGCGAGACGTTCAGCGCTTGCTGGGCAGATGCCTGTTGCGCCTTCAACAATACGAGCGCCTCATGAAAGCCATCGTGGCCCACCACGAGATTTCAGGCCCGGCGCATTCGCTGGAGGCCATTCGCGCAGCGCGGATTGAAGATGCCGCGACCAAGACCCTGGGCACGTTGATCGGACAACTGTTTGGTTCGTATGTCGTCACCGATGGAAATGGCGGCGAGAAACGCGAAGACGATCTTCCCGGCGACGTGATCTCCTTTCGCACGCGCGTGCAACTGAGCCTGTCTGCGCAGGACTACGCCAAACCCAGGCCGACCTCAAAGACCAGGTATCGCTGCGCAACACATTGGTGCACCACTTCATCGACCAGCACGATCTAAGGACCGTGGACGGGTGTCGCGCTGCACAGGACGAACTCGGTTCCGCTTACACGCGCATCGATCAGCACTTCGAGCAGCTGCGCGGCTGGGCCGAGCACATGGATCAGGCGCGGCGCCTGGCAGCGGAATTCGTCCAGTCGGACGTGTTCCACGACCTGGTGGTCAATGGCATCGCGCTGGACGGCAAAGTGGACTGGTCGGCCGCCGGCATCGTTCGCGCGCTGCGCGAAGCCGCCGCGCAGTTGGCCGTCGAGGGCTGGACACCCATCGCCGCCGCTGGCCGCTGGATCGCGGACCGGCATCCCGAGCAGCTTCCAGCCAAGTACGGCTGCCGCAGTTGGCGGCAGGTGGTGCACGAGTGCCGCCTGTTCGAGCTTCGCTACCGTGAGGTGGAGGGGCAACGGGCCGCCTGGTACCGACCTCGCGAGGCATAGCCCCGCGACGCGGTCTCACCTCCGCGCGAGCCGCGAACGACTCCGCCGAGCTATCCCCAGGGGATAGCCGGCACACACAGCCTTCCGTGCGGAACAAACCGGGCGCGCATGGGCTGCGGTTTGTTGACTGACAGCCTTCCGGCCGATGCCGATGCTGGCGACTCGCCCCTTCACCGCGAGTCGCTCCCATGGCCAACGAACGCACAGAACCCCTGCAACTGAATCTCGGATCGCTGCGCAGCGCGATGTCGCTGACGCTGCACACGCACCACGCTTCGCGCATCTGGCACGGCCGCGCGCCGACCGAGGGGCGCCCCGGCATCATCGGTCTCAACGGCTTCATCGGCGCCATGAACAAGATGAAGCGCGGCGCCGAGCAGGACGACCCGTACTCGGACTGGTGGATGTTGCGGATCGAGGACAAGCTCGCCGCCACCAAGACCCGTCTGCAGACCCTGCGCGAACAGGTGGATCAGGCCTTGGCCGACGTGCCAGCGGCGCTGTCGCTGGGCGAGAACATGAACGTACAGCCGGTGAAGCTGCCGCTGTTCGTGAACGCCCAGCTCGGCTTCATGGCGGTGTACCTGCTGGCCGACTACGACGACCTGGCACGCAAGCTCATCCTGGCGCACCACACGGCGCTGATCGACCGCAGCACCTTGGAGCGATGGCTCAATGATGGCGCGCACGCGCTGCGCAGCCTGTTCGCGCTGGCCCAGCAGTACCGCTACTCGGATACGACGCGCGACGACTTCGTGGCGAAGAACGCCGCGGCGCGAGCGGCGCTGGAGAAGTTCAGCGAGCTGCCGCAGGACGTGCTGGAAGGCACGCGCCGCTCGCGCTTCGCGCCACCGATCGCGCGGCGGACGACCAAGCCCGGAACGCCGCCTGCAGCGCCCGCCATCGAGCCCGATGCGCCGGCTCACACGGGTGGCGCAGCCGATGGTGCGGCGGGCGATGAGGGTGCTGGCGCATGACAGCATCGATCCCCATCAGCCACTCCACGCGCTTCGTGGCGCTGGAACAGGCGGACTTCCAGCGGCTGGAACACGCAGGCTACCTAAAAGGCCTTTTACAGCCTTTTAAGGGTAAGGGGAGTCTGGAGACCTGGGCCAGCCAGTGCGCAGCGCTGCGCGACGACGTGATTGGCCTGGCGCAGCGGCGCGTGCTGCCCCAGGCGCGCGCCTACCCCTTCAGCCTGCTCCACGTGCAACTGGCCCAGCAGGCCACTGGCGCAGGGACGACCTTCCTGCGCTGGCGCAACCTCGACCGTTCCTCCATGGGCGTGGCGTTGTGGGAGGCCCTGCTGGCCAACCCCGCGACGCCGGCCTCGCTGATCGACGAGCTGTACGCGATGGAACTGCAGCGCATCGTGCTGAACATGCAGATCAGCCTGACCCACAGCATCGCTCGCCAAGCCCTGGAATGCGCCAACAAGGCCGCGCAGGCCGAAGCGGCTTACCTGCGGCGCGTCCACGGGCATACCGCATCCGTTCCACCCACCACCAAGGAGTCACCATGAGCACGCACTTCCTCGGCGAGGGCAACATCGGTTCTGCGCCGGACTACCGCGAATTTCCGAACGGCAACGACGAGCCGCGCCGGCTGCTTCGCCTGAACGTCTACTTCGACAACCCGATCCCGAAGAAGGACGGCGAGTACGAAGATCGCGGCGGCTTCTGGGCGCCGGTGGAGCTGTGGCACAGAGACGCCGAGCACTGGAAGACGCTGTACCAGAAAGGCATGCGGGTGCTGGTCGAGGGCCGCACCGTGCGCGACGAATGGGAGGACGCCGACGAGAACGAGCGCGTGACGTTCAAGGTCGAGGCCCGGCGCGTGGGCATCCTGCCGTATCGCATCGAGTCGGTGGCGCTCAGCGCCAAGCCCGCCGGCGGACAGTAATTCGCCCATCGCCGTTCCCCCGAGGGCGGCTGTAGCAACCGTCATACGCCCGCGTGCACCAGCGAGCTATCCCCAGGGGATAGCTCCAAGGTCGTACACGGAGTTCCAGCCGCCCTCCCGAAACGATGCTCTTGCTGTGCCAGCTCCTGCGGTCTATGCGCACCGCTGCGGCAACGGACCGCCGGCCGATCACAAAGCGGTGTCTGCATCAATCGCCTTCCTTGCTGCCGGCATCTCCTGGCCCCGCCAAGCTGACGCCCATCCGATGAACCGCACATTTCCAAGGAGGCTTCATGCGCGTGTTCCTGTGCGAGAAGCCGTCCCAAGGCAAGGACATCGCCCGTGTGCTGGGTGCCGGTCAACGCGGCAACGGCTGCTACAGCGGCGCCGGTGTCGTCGTGACCTGGTGCATCGGTCATCTGGTGGAGGCGGTTCCGCCCGAAGGCTACGGCGATCAATACAAGCGCTGGGCCATCGAGCAACTGCCCATTCTTCCTGAGCGTTGGCGTGTCGAGCCTAAGGCGGCGACCGCAGCGCAATTCAAGGTCGTGCAGCAGCTCGTCGCCAAGGCGGGCGAGCTGGTGATTGCGACCGACGCCGACCGCGAGGGCGAGATGATCGCCCGCGAGATCATCGACCTATGCGGCTACCGCGGGCCGATTCAGCGCCTGTGGCTGTCGGCGCTTAACGATGCGTCGATCCGCAAGGCACTGGGTGCGCTCAAGCCCTCGGCGGAGACGCTGCCGCTGTACTACTCGGCCCTGGCCCGTTCGCGTGCCGACTGGTTGATCGGCATGAACCTAAGCCGGTTGTTTACGCTTCTAGGTCGCCAGGCCGGCTACACCGGCGTGCTGTCGGTGGGCCGGGTGCAGACGCCGACGCTGAAGCTGGTGGTGGATCTTGATCGCGAGATCGCACGTTTCGTCTCGGTGCCGTTCTGGGCGATCGAGGTCACGCTGTCCCATGCCGGCCAATCCTTCATCGCAAGCTGGACGCCGCCGCAGGGTTGTATCGACGATGCTGGCCGTTGCTTGCAACAGCCGGTCGCCCAGCAGGCCGCCGACCGCATGCGCGCCGCCGGCAGCGCCCAGGTGCTGTCGGTAGAAACCGAGCGCGTGCGCGAAGGGCCGCCGCTGCCGTTCGACCTGGGCACGTTGCAGGAGGTGTGCTCCAAGCAGTTGGGCCTCGACGTGCAGGAGACGCTGGACATTGCCCAGTCGCTGTACGAGACGCACAAGGCGACAACGTATCCGCGCTCGGACTCGGGCTACTTGCCCGAGAACATGCTGGTCGAAGTGCCGACGGTGCTGGACAGTTTGGTCAAGACCGATCCCGGCCTGCGCCCTCTGATCGACCGCCTCGACCGCAACCAGCGCTCGCGTGCGTGGAACGACGGCAAGGTGTCGGCTCACCACGGCATCATCCCGACGCTGGAGCCCGCCAACCTGTCGGCCATGAACGAGAAGGAACTGGCCGTCTACCGGCTGATCCGCGCCCACTACCTCGCGCAGCTCCTCCCGCACCATGAGTTCGACCGCACGGTTGCGCAGTTCTCGTGCGGCAGTCAGTCGCTGGCGGCCGTGGGCAACCAGATCGCCGTCACCGGCTGGCGCGAGGTGCTGGCGACGCCGGGGCCGGACGATGCCGATGGCGAGGATGCGCAGCGCAGCCGGGTGCTGCCCGCCCTGCATGCGGGCCTGTCCTGCCCGGTCGGAAAGGTGGATCTCAAGGCACTGAAGACCCTGCCGCCCAAACCCTACACGCAGGGCGAGCTGATCAAGGACATGAAGACCGTCGCCAAGTTCGTGACTGACCCCCGGCTGAAACAGAAGCTGCGAGATACCACCGGCATCGGCACCGAGGCGACACGCGCCAACATCATCAACGGTCTGATCGGTCGCGGCTACCTGGTCAAGAAAGGCCGTGCCGTCCGCGCTTCCGACGCAGCATTCACGCTCATCGACGCGGTGCCCTCGGCCATCGCCGACCCCGGCACCACGGCGGTGTGGGAGCAGGCGCTGGACATGATCGAGGCCGGCCAGATGGCGTTGGACACCTTCATCGAGAAGCAGTCCGTGTGGGTCGGTCAGCTCGTGCAGCAGTACCGCGGCGCGACGCTCTCGCTCAAGCTGCTGCCGGCGCCGGCCTGCCCGCAGTGCGCCGCACCGATGCAGCAGCGCACGGGCAAGAGCGGCGCGTTCTGGTCCTGTTCGCGCTACCCGGACTGCAAGGGCACGTTGCCGATCGAGTCCCCGACGGGCCGGCGCAGCGCACCGCGCAAGCGGCGCGCTGCCTCCAAGGCGTCCTGATCCTCGCTTCCCCTGCCGCGTCGGCCACTTCACTGGCGGCGAGGCAAACGTCCCGCACCGCGCGGGACTCCAAAGCGCGCGTCTCCTTCTGCAACGGTGTGCGCGCCCCGTCTGCCCGCCATCGGGCGACGGGGCGAGAAGGTCATTGCTCCACGAATCGCGCCTGCCGCCATTCCCTTGATCGGTGTGCCTTGCCTCGGTCACGAGGGGCTTCCTGACGCCTTGCCGCCGCGCGAGCCGTGAGGAGGCCCCTTGGGCCGAGGGTATTCCTGGCCGGTGCCCGCCGGCGGAACAACGGGCTCCCTTTGTGTGTGGATGCACGCCAGAGGTTTCCGGCCCCAGCCACGAAACGGGCCGGGTGCGCTTGCTGACGCAGCGAACGGCTTTGACGACGGCCCGCGCTGACGCAGCCCACAGGTGGTTCTCCTTCCTCTCCAGCCGAAGGCCCGCGTGGTCTTCGGCGCCCTGGTCCTTGCCTTGTCCCGTGACGTGGGCCTGCCCTAAAGCGGGCCGTCCGCGATTCGGTTTTCCCTGCGACGGCAGCCATGCTTCGCGCCCATCCTCACGCCATGCGTTGCTGACAGTCGTCAGCGGCATGCCCTGGCAGTCTCGGTCTTCAAGACTGCAACGCGGTTCGCCGCGTTGACCGATCCAGTCCGCTTCGCATCGCCCACCGCGGACGCTCGCCGGCCTGGCGACGATGCACTTTTCTCAACCACCCGAGGGGAACCCCATCCCCTGCGGGATGCGTGCTCCCCGACCCAGCAAGGAGCACGGCATGTCTGAACCTTCCGCATCTTCCTCTGCAACCGCAGCGCGCAGTGGTGCGCTGGCGCTGACCTGGACCGGCAAGCGTTTGCCGCTACAGGTGCTGCGCAGTGCGGCCGGCCACTACATCGGCACACAAGACGACGAAGGCCCGGTATCGCGGGAGTCCGTCGAGTATTTCCCGAACCACCTCGCAGCACAGCGCGCCCTGGATACCCATGCCTGGACACAGCGCGCTCACCCCTGATTCCCACCCTTCAAGGAGTTCTCTCATGAATCTGTCTTTACCCGAAGACGTGCTCGATCAGATGGCGCTGGAACAGGCGCACTTCGACACTGCACCGCAAGCCTTCTTCGAGGCCTGGAAGCGCGGCGCGCAGATCGCCGGCCACGAGTGGTTCGGCGACGGCACACGCGAAGGTCTGCAGCGTGCCACCACCAAGTGGGACCTGCGGCCCAACATGCTGATGCTCAACGACGCCCTGGGTGTGCTGAGCAGCGGTCAACGCATGTTCGTGTCCGCGATGGTGAGCTTCTACAACTCCCGCGAGGGCGGCGCGATGCTCAAGCGTTGCGGCTTCGAGGGGCTGTCCGACTTCGGCGGCCTCGATCTGGAACGGCGCCAGGTCATCGCTGACCTCACGCTGCACTACAACGGCTGGTGAGCCGCGCCTCGCAACCCACCGTCCTGTCATCCCACCCCACGAGGGACATGCGTCCCCGTTCGGGGCCATTTCCCTCCTTCCTTTCGCAGGAGCGGCCATGTCCCGAATCACCATTTTCCACTGACCTGCACCGCCCGCCACCAGGGCGGCCCGACGCCGCGGCCGGCTGACCGGTTGCCACTTCATCCACTTGCTGGGGTTCAATCCCCGGCAGGGGATTGCCTCGGCCATCCTCTGCTGGAGGAATCCCATGTCTCACTCCAAAAATACCTTCGTCCGCGGCTACGATGGCCTGTCCGTGCAGCGGCTGCTGGCGATTTCCTACGACGACGACTGCCCGCTGAGCTATCTGCCGCTGCACGTCTCGCAGTCGCACCTGCCGGACAGCCAGGTCGAGCGCCATGCTTGCGTCTTCTGCGACGACTTCGCGCTGATCACCGAGGGCCAGAACGTGCCGCCCGAGCTGGACGCGCAGTGCCCCAGCCACGGTATCGCCCGAAACCTCGTCTACGCCGTCATGGCCGAAGAAGCCGGCCAGCCGCTGCACGTCGGCGATACCTACTCCGAGGAAGCCGCGCGCGAGGTGGTACGCCGCCTGCGCTTCGAGACCGGCTTCTACAGCCGTGCTTGGGAAATCAGTTCGGCGCACATCACCGAGGAGGCCGGCCGCTTCCTCGCCGAACTGGCGGACATCGCCACGCCGAGCGGTTTTTTGTTCGTGGCCTTCCGCATTCCCTACAGCCCGGCGGTCGGCGTGAAGCTGATCGCCACGCCCTGGACGGATGCGAACCTGCAGCATGTCGAGGGCATCACCGCCGAAGAGCTGCGGCAGGAGCACCGGGCCAAGGGCGTGCCGGAGTCCCTCGTGGAAGTGTTGCACCTGGCTGCGCTCGCTGACGTTCGCATGTTGGTGTTCGATGCCGACGCGCCCGTGCTGGACGGGCTGACGCTCTACGACGACGAGTAACCCGCAACCCATTCGAGCCCCCACGTCGGGGCTCTTCTTTTTCGCGGAACGCGGTGCCGGCGCATTGCCGATTCCCAACGGACGGCCGCCGCGATGTGCTGCACGCTGGCCAGCATGTTCGCTGGCGTTGCCGGCAGCATGCCCAGGCAGTCGAGACTTTCAAGACTGCGGCGCGGTTCGCCGTGCTGGTTGCTTCGTTCTCCGGGCGCACCCGCGTCCATCCACCTCACCCTCAAGGGACAGACCTCCTTTGCGGGCGGGAGTCCCTTGGTTGCCACAAGGAGTCTCCCCATGGATACCCAAGCCATCCGCGCACAGATGCCGACACTCGTCGTCGGTCATGTGCCTTCCAACGTCCGTTCGTTCAAGTTCAACATCTTCGACGGCCAGCCCAAGGTTTCGACGCTGGGCTTTCACATCGACCCGAAGCCTTTCGAGGGCAAGGTCATCGCCACCACCGACGAGGCCATCGTCGTCAAGACGGGACGGGCCGAGTTCGCGGTGCTCGATCGCACCCTCGTGACCGAAGTGCCCCACGAGGGCGCCAAGGTGCAGATCGAACCCTATGTCAGACGCCGCTTCGACGGTCAGCGGGCGGACACGCCCGAGGAGCAAACCGAGTTCACCGCCGACGGCCAGCCCTACACGGTGAAGCGGTTCGTGCTCGGGTCCGCACCGGCGAAGCTGCCGATCCCCGAGCCGCGCTGCCCCGAGCTGCAGGAACTGGTCGACCAACTGGAGCAGTTGCCCGCTCCCGACGGCTTTCGGAGCATCACCCACATGCTGGTGGATGCCGGTGCGCGGGACATCACCTGGGTCGATCCGCTGCCCACCGACATCATCCGCACGCCACCGGCCATCGGCTTCACCGTCGCCACGATGAAGTTCCAGGGTTGCGTCACCGTGCTGTATGAGCGTGGCCTCGACCTCTACGCGGTGGAGCTGCGCCGCGACGGCGAGCTGATTGAACGGGTCGATGAGGTGTTCTTCGACACCCTCGGCGAGACGCTGGAACGGCTGATCGACGACGGAAGCTGGAGACGCATCCGCGTGCAGTGCCTGTCGAGTCGCAAGGCTGTCCGGCACTGACCTCCCAGAGGCTTCCCGCCCTTGCGGCGGGAAGCCTCTTCCTGCCTCCCTGGAGACCACACCCATGACTGTTCGATTCAAAGGCACGGAGCTGCGGCCCGTGCTCGCCGAAGCGGTGGCGAATCAATGCCGCGTCATCCTGGTCAAGGATCACGGCGTGTACTTCCTGGCCGAGCGCGGCGAGCGCCGACCCGATGGTCGCCAGAAGACCATCGCCTATGCCGCCGGCTGCAACCCGGATGTCGATGCGTTCGATGACTGGTGGGAGCTGGCGCGCGCCGAGTTCGGTGGCGACGACTTCGGCGAGTTCTTCGATCTGCAGGAGGGCGTGTTTGCGCGCATCCTGCACAGCGATGACGACCTCGACGTGTCCGCCACCGCGACACACCTGTCGATGCAGGCGGTTCCTCCCACGCCCAGCGGCAACTGACCGCCCATCCCTGGTCTCCGGGGGCCTCTTTCTTCCCGGCAATGCGGACAGCCGCGAGTGCCGATTGCCGCTCGCCTGCGCGCCGTCCCGGCGCGACGCTTCCGGCCATGTTCCGCTGACGTCCGTCAGCGACATGCCCAGGCAGCCACGATCTTCAAGGCTGCGACGCGGTTCCGACCGCGTTGATCACCCTCCAGTTCGCACCGGCATCCATGCGCGAACGGCCATCGGTTCTCGATGGCGATGCCACCAAGCTGTTCCATCAACCCACGCGGGGGTTCCACACCTTCCCCACCTTGGGTCGGGTGTGTCTCCGCCTCATTGTTCCCGGGAGATTCACCATGACCACTTCCAACGAAAAGTCCTACTTCGATCTGCACATCACCGGCCTCGGGTATCTCAATCGCATCCGCGAAGTGAAGCCCAAGAAAGGCGATGCGTTCCTGGCCTGCGACATCGCGGCTTTGAACGGTCCCAGCGATGACGTCTCGTATGTGCGTTTCGACACGCGCGTATCGGGATCGGAAGCGCAGCACCTGGTACGCCGCTGCATTCAGGCGGTCGACGCCGAGAAGAAGGTGATGATCGGCTTCCGCCTGGGCGACCTGTGGACCGACACCTTCACCTACTCCAAGGGGGAGCGTGCCGGCGAGCAGGGTGTGAGCCTCAAGGCCCGCCTGCTGTTCGTCAGTTGGATCAAGGTCGACGGCAAGCTCGTCTACAAGGCCGAACCCAAGCCGACCGAGACCGACGAGCGCGACCCGGAAGTCCCTGTGACGTCCGACGCGCCCGCCGCGCAGCAAGCCCCGGCACCGGAGCCTTCCAAGCCCGTCGCCGATGCTGCCGACGACGCTGCCGATGCCCCCGCATTGGCCGTTGCAGAGTCGTTCTGATCCGCAAGGCCCCATCCCCGGGGCCTTGTCTTCTCTTCGTCCGCAGGGAGACCTTCATGATCACCATCCCCGGCCAACTGGCCATCAAGACCATCCACGGCCGCAACGGCGACTTCAACGTCGGCCGCCTGGCGACCTCGATCGGCGAGTTCGTCGTGAAGAACGCCGAACTCGATCAGTACCGCGAGGGCAAGTACGACGGTGATTTCGTCATCGTCGAGATTCGCCCCTCCACGTACAACGCCAACGGCCGCATGGTCATCGAGATCCGCGCCCATCTGGGCGGGATGACGCTGTCCAACATCGACGCCCTGAGCCGCGACGAAGCCCGCCGGCTGAGTCCGCAGGAAGTCGATCCGATCGACGAGGAAGCGCAGGCGCCCGTGCCGGCAACGCCCCGGCCAAGCCGAAGGCGAAGCCGCGCAGTCCGCGCGATCCCCTGGTCGATACCACGCCGTTCGGCAGCGAACCGGCTCCCGTGTCCGCTGCGGCCTCGACCGAGGCAGACGACGCGGCGCTGTTCGGCGCCTTGTGGCCCCTGGGCGAGACCGTGAAGCTCGATGCGACCGTGGATCGTCGTGTGCTGCGTCAGCAGCGCGACCGTCTCGACAAGCTGGGCTACGAGTTCGCTCCGTTGTCCCAGGGCTGGCACCTCAAAGCTGCCTGATCCATCCGCCGCCTTGCGCGGCATTCCGCCACCCGCCGGGGTTCTCGCCCGACGGGGAGGGCTCCGGCCATTTCTTCAAGGAGACCTTCATGGGCTGGACCTTCGTTCGTCAGACGCGCGATCAGTTGATCCGCGAGCTGATCGCTCCGCAGGCGTCCGAACGCGCTTGCTGCGAAGTCATCGACCACACGCTGGACGGCGACGTTCTGTGGACCGTGGTTCGCGTCACCGCCAGGCAGGCGGGCGTCATGGGCCTCGCGGCCGGTGAGTCCGTCTGCTACATCGGCTGCCACCTGCTGGAAAGCTCGGGCGGCGATTGGGGCTACAGTCCCTCGATGAGTCCGCGCATCCGTACTACTACTCGTGCCCGCTGCGCTATCTCGACATGGCGCCGGTGCAAAGCTCCGAGTGGCGCGAGCGGGTTCACCGCTTCCACGCAGGACGCACCGTCTAGCGGCACGCATCTTCCTTCACCCAACCGGGGCGAGCACGGCCCCGCGGGCTGTGGTTGCTCCTTCTTTTCCAAGAGGACATCACCATGCCTGCACCTTCTTCCGCGAAACCGCTGTACCGCATCGACGAATGCCCCGACCTCATGGCCGACGGTTGCGTCGGTGACGAGCAGGGCAATCTCGTCTTTCTCTCGATCTGGGCGCGCGACACCGCCGTTCAGGAGTTCCTCGCCCGCCTGACCCTCAGCCGGGATGAACAGGGGCTGGACCAGTTCCACGTCATCACCGAGCGGGGCGCATCCATCCCGGTCTTCGTCGGCAACGTCGAGAACCTGGAAAAGCGCATCACCCGCGCCTATCGGCGAACGCTGTTCGGTTCGCTGACGAATGTGTGGCTGTTCGATCGTCGCTGCGTGAAGCCAGACAAGGCCAACGCCAGCGCGCTGGCGCTTCTGCCCAGGGATTCCGCTCACCGGCTCGACCGGCTGTGGACGCTGGTGCAGGACACCTGCCCGCTGCCACTGCTCGACCACTGGCGCGACACCGTGCTGGAGCTGTTGCAGACACGACGGATGCTGACCGGTCTTCCCTTGGCCCTCGGGCCGCTGGAAGGCCATCGGCTGGCCCTCGATGTCCCGGCGCTGACGAAGGCGCTGGGCGAGCTGATCCGCAACGGCACCCTTGGCGCCGCGCAGTACGAACTGGCCGCGAACGCACCGCTTCGGCGTGTGGCGTGAGCCATCCCACGGGCATGCGCGCCGCGCGTGCCCGCCTTCCCTCATCCATCATCAGGAGAAATCCATGGCACTCATGTTTCCGCGCCTGGCGCGCAATTTCATTCGTAACGGCTACTTCCCCACCGACGAGCCGACGCTGGAGCGGGCCTTGTCCGCACTGGCGCCGTGTCCCGGCGCCATGTCCCTCCTCGATCCATGCGCCGGCGAAGGCGTGGCGATCGCCGAAGCCGCCCACGCCCTCGGGCGCGAGCAGGCCCAGGCCTTCGCCGTCGAGTACGACGCCGAGCGTGCCCGCCACGCACGGCAACTGGTCGATCGCTGCATCCACGGTGACCTGATGGACACGCTGATCTCGCGCCAGTCCTTCGGGCTGCTGTGGCTGAACCCGCCGTATGGCGACCTGAGCAAGGACGTGAACGGCAACATCGGCTATCAGGGCCAGGGCCGTGCGCGGCTGGAAAAGTTGTTCTATCAGCGCGCGCTGCCGCTGCTGCAGTACGGTGGCGTGCTGGTCTTCATCGTGCCGCACTACGTGCTCGACGCCGAGCTGGTCGGATGGCTGACGCGCCACTTCGCCGACCTGCGCATCTACCGTGCGGTGGAAACGCAGTTCAAGCAGGTAGTGATCTTCGGTCGCAGGATTCGTCAACGCGACCAGGCGTCGGAGTCGGTCAAAGCCGTGCGCGGTCTGCTGCTGCAGATCGGACAGGGTGACGCCGAAGCCGAGGAACTGCCGCTCGAATGGCCGTTCCTGCCGTACACCGTCCCTGCCAGCCCGGCCGAGCCGGAGCACTTCTATCGCGTGACGATGGAGCCCGAGCAGTTCGCCGATGAAGTCGGCCGGCTGCAAGGACTCTGGCCGGCGCTCGATACCCACCTGGGCGCCGCGCAGCAATCGCTGCGTCCGCCCGCGCGGGCCTTGTCGCACTGGCATCTCGCCCTGGCTCTGGCCGCAGGCGCGATCTCCGGCGTAGTGAAGTCCAAGAGCGGGCGCGTGCTCGTCGTCAAAGGTGATACCCACAAGGAGAAGACCCTCCAGACGGAATACACCGAACGCGACGACGGCTCCGTGGCCGAGACGCGCATCCTCACCGACAAGTTCGTGCCGGTCATTCGTGCATGGGACTTGACGCTGGGCTCGCCCACGTGGGGCGAAGTGCTGACCATCCGCTGATCGCTGTTCCCTGACGGTTCGCCGTCGTTTTCATCCACCCACCGGGGTCACGTCGCCCCGATGGGGTGCCGTGGCCCCTTCTTCCAGAAGGAGAAACCACCATGGCACTCGCAGTCCTCAACCTCGCGTCACAAGCACGCTTTTCGCCCGGGCAGGTGGTCATGACCGCCGGCGTCGACGAGCTGGTCCGACAGGGCCGGCTCAACCCCACGCCGTACCTGCGCCGCCATCTTCATGGCGAATGGGGCGACCTGAGCGACAGCGATCGGCGGCAGAACGACGCCGCGCTGAAGTCCGGCGAGGATCGTCTGTTCTCGTCCTACCAGGTCACGCCCAACCTGAAGCTCTGGATCATCACCGAATGGGATCGCAGCGTCACCACGCTGCTGCTGCCCAGCGAATACTGATCCCCATCCAGCGGTCTCGCGCCGCTTCTTTCTTTCCCCCCAGGGGCATGTCGCCGCCCCGTGAGGGAGGTGCATGCCCCATTTGCTTTGGAGCATCACCATGTCCCTCGATCTCGAAACCATTCCCGAAACCGCTGTGCAGGGCGACCTGCTCGAAGCGGCCGCTTCACCCCTCACGCTCAGCCTGCAGGACTTCGTATCGGAGTTCGGCGACGAGTTGCTCGATTCGCTCAACCGCGCCAATCCTCCGGTCTACACCGGCCAGGTGCGGGTGAATCGGCAACTGATCCTCGCCGCGCTCAAGCGCAAGCTGTTCCCGGCGCAAGCCGATGTGGTCCATGCCGTCACCGAGCTGTTGGTCGATCGCGGCGAACGCGCCGCGATCGTCAATGGCGAGATGGGCTGCGGCAAGACGACGGTGGGTATTGCCACCGCCGCCGTGCTCAACGCCGAAGGCTACCGCCGCACCCTGGTGCTCTCGCCACCCCACCTGGTCTACAAGTGGCGGCGCGAAATCCAGGAGACGGTGGCCGGCGCCAAGGTCTGGGTGCTCAATGGCCCGGACACGCTGGTCAAGCTGCTGAAACTGCGCGAGCAGTTGGGCGTGCCGGCCCAGGGCCAGGAGTTCTTCGTCCTGGGCCGCGTGCGTATGCGGATGGGGTTCCACTGGAAGCCTGTCTTCGTTCGGCGGCGCATGCCTCACGGCGACGTGGGGGCCTGCCCGGATTGCGGGCATGTCATCACCGACCTCGACGGCGAGCCGATCAACCCGGTCGAGCTGGAAGCCGAGGAGTCCCGCCGCAAGTGCAGCCACTGCCGTGCACCGCTGTGGTCGTTGATCCGTCCGAGAGGCCTGTCCGCCAGCGACCAGTCCTCGACCGTGCTCAAGGCACTGAAGCGTATTCCAACCATAGGGGAAGTCACCGCGCAGAAGCTGATGCAAAAGTTCGGTGACGCCTTCCTCGCGTCGATGCTCGGGGACAACATCCACGAGTTCATCAACCTGATGGATGGCAACGGCGAGCTGGTCTTCTCGGACCGGCAAGCCCATCGGATGGAACGTGCGATGGCCAACATGGAGTTCGGCTTCGGCGAGGGCGGCTACCAGCCGTCCGAGTTCATCAAGAGGCAGCTTCCCCAAGGCACGTTCGACCTGCTCATCGCCGACGAGGCACACGAGTACAAGAACGGCGGCTCCGCACAGGGCCAGGCCATGGGGGTGTTGGCGGCCAAGGCGCGCAAGACGCTGCTGCTCACCGGCACACTGATGGGCGGCTACGGCGACGACCTGTTCCACCTGCTGTTCCGAGCCCTGCCGGGGCGGATGATCGAAGACGGCTACCGGCCGACGAAGAGCGGCAGCATGACGTCGGCCGCGATGGCGTTCATGCGCGATCACGGTGTCTTGAAGGACATCTATTCCGAGAGCACTGGCACGGCGCACAAGACGGCCAAGGGCACCAAGGTATCGGTGCGCACGGTCAAGGCGCCGGGTTTCGGTCCGAAGGGCGTGCTGCGTTGCGTCCTGCCGTTCACGGTCTTCCTCAAGTTGAAGGACATCGGTGGCAACGTGCTGCCGCCCTATGACGAGGAGTTCCGCGAAGTCGCGATGGACACGGCGCAGGCCGCGGCCTACCGCGATCTGGCGGGTCGGCTGACCCAGGAGCTGAAGCAGGCCCTGGCGAAGCGCGACACGACGCTGCTCGGTGTAGTCCTCAACGTGCTGCTGGCCTGGCCGGACTGCTGCTTCCGGTCGGAAACCGTGGTGCGTCCGCGCACGCGCAACACCTTGGCGTTCGTTCCGGCTCAGTTCAACGAGCTGGAGGTGATGCCCAAGGAACGCGAGCTGATCGAGATCTGCAAGCAGGAGAAGGCAGAAGGGCGCAAGACCCTGGTCTATTCGGTCTACACCGGCACGCGCGACACCACGTCGCGTTTGAAGGTGCTGCTGGAGCAGGAAGGTTTCAAGGTGGCGGTACTGCGCGCGAGCGTGGATGCCTCCCGCCGCGAAGACTGGATCACCGAGCAGTTGGACCGCGGCATCGAAGTGCTCATCACCAATCCCGAGCTGGTGAAAACCGGCCTGGACTTGCTGGAGTTCCCGACCATCGTGTTCCTCCAGTCCGGCTACAACGTGTATTCGTTGCAGCAGGCCGCCCGGCGCTCATGGCGCATCGGCCAGAAGCAGCCGGTGCGCGTGATCTACCTCGGCTACGCCAACTCCTCGCAGATGACCTGCCTGGGGTTGATGGCCCGGAAGATCATGGTGTCGCAGAGCACGTCGGGCGACGTGCCCGAGTCCGGACTCGATGTCCTGAACCAGGACGGCGACTCGGTGGAGGTGGCACTGGCACGGCAGCTTGTCACGGTCTGATCCATGTGCTCATGCCGGCGGCCCCTCGGGGTCGCCGGCTTCTTTCCACGGCCCTTCGGGGCCGTTTTTCTTGGGCGTATGACAGTCCATGGCGCCGCCCGCCATGTATTCGGGCGGGCGTCAGTGCGTTTTGTTTGCTGCCCGCAGGCCAAGCGGCGGCGATGGTGAGCGCTCCGTGTTCCAGGGAAGCGCCCTCCATGCAACCATCCATCCGCGCTGTTCACCGCCTGGCCCTCGCCGCTGGCTTGCTGGCCGGCAGCCTGTTGGCCGCCGGCTGCGCCACGACCGCCGCGCCGTCTGCGCCAGCGGTGCCGTCCGCATCGCCGACCGCCGTCGCGCCGGAGCCGGGTTTCGTTCCGGTGGCCCGCTACGGCCGCTACACCCTGGTCGAGCTGGTGCCGGAGCCCGCGCAGCGTGATCTCTTGCAGCAGGCGGTGGAGGTCTCGATTCCGCCCATGCTCGATGCCAGCGTGGGCGATGCCATGCGCCACGTGTTGCGGCGTTCCGGCTATCGGCTCTGCAATGCGGCCGAGGCCGCTACGCTCTACGCGCTGCCGCTGCCTGCCGCACATCTGCGCCTGGGCCCGCTGATGCTGCGCGATGCCTTGCTGACCCTTGCCGGCCCCGCCTGGGAGCTGTCGGTCGATGACTTGACCCGCCAGGTCTGCTTCAGCCGGCACGGTGCTCCTACCTTCCTTTCCGCTGACCCGCCCGGCACCGCCACGCCCGTGCCGGACGCCGACCGGCCCGAGGAGATGCAGCCATGACCTTTCCCCAAGCGCCATCCGAGCGCCATTCCCGCACGCGCTGGCTCAAGATCGCCGCGGCCTTCTGGCTGCTGCTCATCAGTGCCGTGGCAGTCATCAACAACGTCGGCCTGTCGCGGCTCGCCGAACAGACCCAGGGCAGCGCACAGGATGCGCAGGTCAAGGCGCTGGGCCTGCGCGTGGCCGATCTCGAACAACAGGCCGATGCGGACAAGCGCCGGCCGGCGCCGATCGGCCAGGCCGAATTCGCCACCGCGCGGCAGGCGCTGGACGAACGGATGACGCGCCTCGAAGAGGCCGAGGAGGCGAGGGCCTTGGCCATCGACCTGCAGACGCTGCAGGCGCGCGTGAACGCAATCGAAACCCGCCTGGAGAAGGCCCGGCAGGTGGCATCCGCCGCTCGTCCGCGCGCTCCGGTTGCGACGAAACCCAAGGTACCGGAGCCGCCGTTCCGGGTGCTCGGCGTGGAGCTGCGGGGAGGCGAGCGCTTTCTGTCGATCACCTCCACCGCCGCGGCCTCGCTCGCGGGCGCCCGGCTGCTGCGCGAGGGCGATGCCGAGGGCGACTGGCAATTGCAGTCCATCGAGGCGCAGGCGGGCGTGTTTCAGGTGAACGGCCAGACGCAGCGCATCGCGGTGCCGTAGGAGGTCGCCATGATCCTGCGTTCGTTGCTCGCTGCCGTCGTCCTGTTCGCCGCTTTCGGCGCATCCGCCCAGCCGGCCCCGGTGACGAACTCCCGCATGGTGCCCACCCAGGTGCAGCCGGGCGCGGATGCCGCGCTCGACGAGAGGCAGGCGCGGGAGTGGGGGCTTCACCCCGAGGAGTGGGCGCGTTACCGGCAACTGATGCAGGGGCCGCTCGGAGTCTATTCGCCCCAGCTCGATCCGCTCACCGCGCTGGGCATCGAGGCCCGCAGCGAGGAGGAGCGCAGGCGCTACGCGGAGTTGCAGGTGCAGGCCGAGGCCCGGCGCGTCGGCAAGACGCTGGCCTACCAGCGGGCCTACGACGCGGCCTGGCAGCGCCTGTTTCCTGGCCAGCCGCGCGTGAGCCTGCCCGGCGCCAAGGCGCAGGGTGCCGGCAACACCGGCTCCGGGCGCCTGGCGATCTTCGTCAAGGCCGACTGCGCACCGTGCGCGCAGCGCGTGCAGCAGTTGCAAGCGGCCGGCACAGCCTTCGATCTCTACATGGTCGGCAGCCGTCAGGACGACGCGCGCATCCGGCAGTGGGCCACCCAGGCGGGCATCGACCCGGCCAGGGTGCGCGCCCGCACCATCACGCTCAACCACGATGCGGGGCGCTGGCTGTCGCTGGGCCTGCCCGGCGATCTGCCGGCCGTGGTGCGCGAGGTGAACGGCCAATGGCAGCGGTAATAGGTACTCCGGGCCGGAAGCGTCGGCCATCCCGCGTCGCCATCCGCTGCACCAGCGCCGCGCTGCTGCTCGCCACCGGCGGCTGGGCGTTGGCCGCCCTGGCGCGGGAAGTGCCGCCGCCGGCCTATCAAATGGCGGCGCATCGTGCAGACGTGCCGGCGGCGGTGCTGTACGCGGTGGCCTTGCAGGAGAGCGGCGCCATGCTGCGCGGGCGCCTGATCCCGTGGCCGTGGACGCTCAACGTCGCCGGCTCGCCACAGCGCTATGCCACCCGCGCCGAGGCCTGCGCGGGGCTGCACCGTGCGCTCGCCCACACGCAGGCCAATCGCATCGACGCCGGCCTCGGCCAGGTCAATCTCGGCTACCACACGCATCGCTACACGCAGCCCTGCGAGCTGCTGGACCCGTACCGCAACCTCGCCATCGCTGCGGAAATCCTGCGCGAACAGCACACGCCGGGCGAGGACTGGCTGCTTGCCATCGGCCGCTACCACCGGCCCGCCGACGGGGCACCCGCGGCGCGCTACCGGCGCAGTGTGCATCGGCACCTGACCCGCGTGCTCGACTCCGGCGTTTCCGTTCCAACCCTCCAGGCCACCACGCCATGAACCACATCGTCCTCATCGCCGCCATCGGGCTGCTGTCCACGACCACCGTCTTCGCCCAGACCGCCTCCGCGCCGCTGATCGTCGTCGAAGACCGCGGCGGTGACTCCGCGCTGCCGTACTACCAGTCGCTGAATCCCCAGCCGGATCAGGCCGCGCCGCCGGCCCCGATGCCGGCCCCTCGCGTGGGCAACGCGGCCGACGCCGAAGCCGCCATGCTGCCGGTGCGCTCGACGCAACTGTCGCCGGGCGAGGTGCAGCGCCGCGTCATCCGGGCGCCGGGCCTGACGGCGCTGTTCCTGATCGGCGACGACGAGCGTTCGCGCGCCTGGCTGCGGCAGCGGCAGGCGGTGCTGCGCGAGCTGCAGGCCGTGGGCCTGGTGGTCAACGTGGAGTCGATGGCCGCGCTGACGGCGCTGCGTAGGCTGGCTCCCGGCCTGACCCTCTCGCCGGCCTCCGGCGACGACCTGGCCCAGCGCCTGGGCCTGCGCCACTACCCGGTGCTCGTCACGTCCACCGGCGTCGAGCAGTAGGTGCGCAGATGGCCCAACCGCATGCGGTCGAGGTTCTGCTGCGGCCAGCGGTGGAGCTTCATACCGTGGCGGTCTGCACCAGCGCCGCGATTCTGTGCCTGGTGGCACCGTGGTCGCTCGCGCTGAACCCGCTGCTCGGCCTGGGCTCGGCGCTGGCCTTCCTGACCTTCGGCGCGATTCGTCTGCACGATGCCTGGGCGATCCTGCGCTATCGCCGCAACATCCGCCGCCTGCCGCGCTACGTGATGACCAGCCGCGACGTGCCGGTGAGCCAGCAACGGCTGTTCGTCGGCCGTGGCTTTCGCTGGGAGCAGCGACACACGCACCGGCTGATGCAGACCTACCGGCCGGAGTTCCGCCGCTACGTCGAGCCGACGGCGATCTACCGGGCCGCCCGGCGGCTGGAGGAGCGGCTTGAGTTCGCGCCGTTTCCCGTCTCGAAGCTGGCGCGCGTGCTGGCCTGGGACAGCCCGCTCAACCCGGCGCGGCCGCTGCCGCCGGTCGGCGGAATGCCGCGCCTGCACGGCATCGAGCCGCACGAGGTCGACGTCACCCTGCCGCTGGGCGAGCGCGTCGGCCACACCCTGGTGCTGGGCACCACGCGCGTGGGCAAGACGCGGCTGGCCGAGCTGTTCATCACCCAGGACATCCGCCGCAAGGTCCGCGGCGAGCACGAGGTGGTGATCGTCTTCGACCCCAAGGGCGATGCGGACCTGTTGAAGCGCATGTACGTCGAGGCCAAGCGCGCCGGGCGCGAAGGCGAGTTCTACGTGTTCCATCTGGGCTGGCCGGACATCTCGGCGCGCTACAACGCCGTGGGCCGGTTCGGGCGGATCTCCGAGGTGGCCACGCGCATCGCCGGACAGCTCTCGGGCGAAGGCAACAGCGCCGCGTTCCGCGAGTTCGCCTGGCGCTTCGTCAACATCATCGCGCGTGCTTTGGTGGAGCTGGGGCAGCGCCCCGACTACCTGCTGATCCAGCGCCACGTCATCAACATCGACGCGCTGTTCATCGAGTACGCCCAGCACTACTTCGCCAAGAACGAGCCGAAGGCCTGGGAGGTCATCGTCCAGCTCGAAGCGAAGCTGAACGACAAGAACATCCCGCGCAACATGATCGGGCGCGAGAAGCGCGTGGTGGCGCTCGAACAGTACCTGTCCCAGGTGCGCGTCTATGACCCGGTGCTCGACGGCCTGCGCAGCGCCGTGCGCTACGACCGGACGTACTTCGACAAGATCGTCGCTTCGCTGCTGCCGCTCTTGGAGAAGCTCACCACCGGCAAGATCGCGCAACTGCTCGCACCGAACTATTCCGACCTGTCCGACCCGCGGCCGATCTTCGACTGGATGCAGGTCATCCGCAAACGCGCGGTGGTCTATGTGGGGCTGGATGCACTGTCCGACGCCGAAGTCGCGGCGGCGGTGGGCAACTCGATGTTCAGCGACCTGGTCTCGGTTGCCGGCCACATCTACAAGTTTGGCATCGACGACGGGCTGCCCGGCGCCGCGGTGGGCGCCAAGATTCCGATCAACGTCCACGCCGACGAATTCAATGAACTCATGGGCGACGAGTTCATTCCGATGGTCAACAAGGGCGGCGGTGCCGGCGTGCAGGTGACGGCCTACACGCAGACCTTGAGCGACATCGAGGCGCGCATCGGCAATCGTGCCAAGGCCGGCCAGGTGGTCGGCAACTTCAACAACCTGTTCATGCTGCGCGTGCGCGAGACCGCCACCGCCGAACTGTTGACGCGACAATTGCCCAAGGTCGAGGTGTACGCCACGGCACTGATGAGCGGCGCCACCGACAGCTCCGACCCGTACGGCAATACCGCGTTCACGTCCAACACCCATGACCGCATCAGCAGCAACAGCGTGCCGCTGATCGAGCCGGCGCATGTGGTGGCGCTGCCCAAGGGGCAGTGCTTCGCGCTGATCGAGGGCGGCAACCTCTGGAAGGTCCGCATGCCGCTACCGGCACCGGACCCCGACGAAGCCATGCCGAAGGATCTGCAGGAGCTGGCCGGCTACATGCGGCAGCACTACGTCGAGGCAGGAGACTGGTGGGAGAACCAAGGCATCCCCGGCCTGCAGGACAAGGCGCTGCCCGACGACCTGCTGGACGACTTCAAGCAGATGGCCGCGGCCGAAGAGGCCGAAGCATGAGCGATCCGGCCGTCGCGGCCCAGCGCCAGCAGCAACGACAGCAAGGCCTGATCGCCGGCCTTGTCACGCTGCCGTTCCGCTTCTTCGGCGTGCTGTGCGGCGCGCTGCTGCTGTGCATCCTGATCGAATGCGTCGGCATGCACTTCTTCTGGCCCGAGCAGGGCTGGCGCCACGCGCAGGGCATGCTGCACTACGAGCTGGATCAGCTCTCCACGCATTTCACGCGCAGCGCGCTGGTGCAGGAGCCGGGGCGCACCGCGCACCGGCTGGTCGAGCAGGGCTACGACTGGCTGTTCGTGAAAAGCGGTCTGCTGGATTGGATACGCGACGCCTCGGCGCAGGCCAGCGCCGGCAGCCATCGCTCGACCAAGGATTTCCGCTACTACATCGGCTTGGTCTACGTGAACGTGGAGAGCTACCTGATCGCGGCGGCCTACACGACGCTGGTCTTCCTCGTGCGGCTGCTGGTGCTGTGCCTGACCCTGCCGCTGTTCCTGATGGCCGCCTTCGTCGGGCTGGTGGACGGCCTGGTGCGCCGGGACATCCGCCGCTTCGGCGCGGGACGCGAGTCGGGGTTCATCTATCACCGAGCCAGGGCCAGCCTGATCCCGCTGGCCGTACTGCCGTGGGTGACTTACCTGGCACTGCCGGTCAGCGTGAACCCGCTGCTGATCCTGCTGCCCAGCGCCGCATTGCTCGGCGTGGCGGTGTGCATTGCGGCGGCGACGTTCAAGAAGTATCTGTAGCTGCAGCCCTGCGCCAGGTCAGATGAACGATGCCATAGTTTCGGTTCTCTGCTTCGTCAAGTACGCCAGCATTGGCGTGAACGAATACGTTTCAAGCAATCCTCTTCTGCCTGTCTCGCAGAGACGCGGTCCAGTCCTTCAAAGCCTGGATGTCCTGAAAGAGATCAGTGGGTGGTGGCGGCGCAGCATTCCTACCGCTGGATGGATCGTGTGCGTCAACAACGTCGCAGCACTTCTTGAATCCGGCGGCGAAAGCATCGCAGTCAGCCTCGGTGAGCGCACTGACCTTCTTCAGGTCCTTGGCGTTGATGTAGTCCCTGTGGCGTTGAATAACGCGGACGAAAGCGATGTCCTCCAGGCCGCGCTCCCATGTGGCGCGCAGCGAGTTGTAGAGCTTTGCCACCTCGACCGCGTACTCGTCTTCCTGGTTGTTGTCATGCAGCAGCTTTGCCGCACGTGCCGCCTTCTCCAGCTTGTCGATGCGATCTTCGACGCTCTGGGCCTTCCAGGGCAGGCCGTCGGCCACCATACCGGCTCCCGCGGCGCCACGACTGAGCGTCGTGAGCCGCACTGCCCGCCCGGTCTTCGTCGCGTGGTCGTTCAGATCGTTCACGAACACCAGATCATGCGTGAAGACGATGACCTGGCGGTTCTCCGCTTCTTCCACGAGACGCTTGGCCACCTGCCCTCGCCAGCGATGGTCCAACGAGGACACCGGGTCATCGAAGACCAGAGCAGAGCGGTGCATTGCGGTGGCAAGCTCGGTCATGAAGGCGGCCAGCGCCACGCAGGTCTTTTCCCCTTCGCTCAGGATTTCGTGGACCTTGGCATCCGGCTTGGCGAAGAGGCGCACCTGATACTGCGGTGAGCCGTACTTGCCGCCGGAGCGCACGATTTCGACGCGAACCTTCGAGGCCGCAAGCCTGACAATCTCTTCCTGAAATCTGTCGCGCAGCCGAGGCGTAATCACGGTGTCGGCAATGTCGTTGCCCATCTTGGTGATGGTGTTCGTCGCCGTGTCGCCCGCACACTCGGTCAGAAACTGGATTGTCTTCAGCCGCTGTATTTCGTCAGTGACGACCGGCAGCATGCCGGCGAGCAGCGCCCGGTCGCTCAGCTCGGCGAAATCGGCTTCGAGCTTCTTGCGTTCATCCGCGTCAGCGGACTTGCGCAGCTCGGCGGCGTAGTTGCGGATCGTGGTCTGAAGCTGGCCGAGATCAGGCAGCGGCGACAGTGGAACGGGCGGAAGCTGTACCTCGCCGTTTCCGCCCAGGGCTTTGAGCAGAACGTGGCGCCGCAGCCGGGCTGCGGCGATGAAGCGGCGCGTCTGCTGCTGCGGCACCTCATTCTGGAGGCCCAGCTCGTCAAGACTAGCCTTCACCGCCCGTGTGCCGATTGCCCCGGCAGCTATGGTCTGCCGTGCGGTCTGAGCTGCCTTCTCTGCCTCGCGTGCCAGCTGTTCCGTGTCCTTCTGGATGAAATCCTCGAAGCGTGCCATCCGTGCACGTGCCTCAGCTTCCAATGGCTGCTGGCAAAGCATGCAATGCGCGTCTTCCGCCGACGGCGGGAACGGCTGTCCGGGGTAGGCGATCTCCGTCGAGTAGCGTCGGGCGGAATCCCAAAGCGCCCGCCACGTCTCGCCGCCGACGCCGGCAAGGGGTTCGCCCGTGAAGGCCTTCTCCGCGGCAAGACGTGCAGCGTCCCGTTTCGACCGTGCGTCCCTCGCGAGGGCAGCGGCTGCCAGCAGCTCCTCATCGGTGGTTTTGGCTGCAAAGCTGTTCACTGCGGCAATCAGCCGCATGACGTTGTCTGCTTTGACGGTCTGTTCCGCCGCTGCCTTGGTCGGATTCTTCGACAGGTCTTCCCGCAGGCGCTCGAGACGGGCGCTTTCGTCTGCCGAGAGCGCCGCCAGGGCTTCGATCTTCTTTGCGTCTGTGTTGGCGTTCAGCGCAGCAAGCGCCTTCCCCACGGCCGTGGTGGCCTTCCAGTTCGGCGCCGCAAAGATCGGATTGCGGGCCTTCTCAAGCTGCTTCTGCTCAGCTGCGAGGGCATCCTTCACCGCCTGGCAGGCTGCAGCAAGCTCATCCGGTACGTCCAGGCCAAAGGGGCGGAATGCAACTTCGTTCTTCTCGCGGATATGCACGGAGGCGCAGTCGCTATCGAACACGCTCACCGCTGACAGCGTTGCATGCGGATTTGCGCCGTTCTGCCACTGTTCGACCGGCTGCGGCACACCGCCGACCCCGTACGCGATGCTCGCGCCGACGCGCTTCGGGGGCTGATCGGCATACACATTGGGTTCGATCTTTCCGGCATGCCTTGCACGACATGCGCGCTTCAGGATTCGTGCGTAGCCGGACTTGCCCGCACCGTTGTCGCCGTAGATGATCGTGATTCCATTCGGCTCGAAGCCGAGGGTCTGGCCGGCGGCAAGGTTGTTCACGCCGGTCACGTCGGCGATCGACAGAAGCGATACCGCGGCGGTCTGACCGGGGTTGGCCGGAAGGTGGGCCTTCTCCAGCGGTACCGCTTTCAGCGCGCCTGCGGGGGCACCTTTGCCCTGTTTGCAAAGGTCCATGAGTTCGCCGATATCGGCCTCCGTCAGACGGCCGTTTGCGATGATGCGGCGCAGGGCGACACGCTGCCAGAGAGGACGATCCTTTGACCAGTCCAGAATCGTCTCTAAGACGGTCTTCTGCTGTGCGGCGGGCTTCTGCATTTCTTGTTCCTCTTCCCTGCCGGTTCATCATGCCCGTGAAGCGGCGATTTCGCGCCGCCTGGGTGCCTTGCCGGTATCGCTCTTGCTCACCGAAGTCGATCGAGGGCAACTCAATTACGCCTTGACCTCAAAGCGCAGGTAATCCGTGATCCGTTTCGACTCGCTGACTTCGTCATGGGACACCAGCAGGTACTTCCAGAGCTTGGTGCCTACGTTCGCCGCATGATCGGAAGCGTGCTTGCACCAGCGCATGGCGGCAGCGGCCTTGGCCTGAACTTCCTGGGTGTTGATGTCGGCGCGTGCCTTGGTCTCCACCATGAAGATGGTCGCTTCTCCGAACACGCGGTCATCGATGAAGCTGACCAGCCCATAGAGTTCGAGCAATGAGTTCTGCAACGGCGTCGCGGTCAGGAGCACCTTGGAGTGAACGCGCGACAGCGCCTCCTTGAGGGTCTTGGCGATGACGTTGCTGGTCTTGTAGACGTTACGGAGGCGATGGGCTTCGTCGAGGACGACCAAGTCCCAGTCGATGCCCTTGACATCGTCAGCCTTAGCCTTCGCGAACTGATAGGAACAGATGATCGGACCGGACGCGAACAGGAACGGGTTCTGCCGCTCCTGTTTTCGGATTGCGTTGTAGCTTTGGGCTTCGAGGATCAGCCCTTGTAGGCCGAACTTGTCCTGCAGCTCCTGGTGCCACTGCTTGCGCCGGTTCGCCGGAACGATGATGAGGACCTTCCGCCGCCGTTCGGCCCAGCGTTGGGAAAGGACCAAGCCGGCCTCGACTTGATGGGGATTCAGATCGACTTGCGAATCGACCAAGGTCGAAGCCAGCGACTCCACGGAGTCGCCTGCTGCACGCCTGGTCAGCAGCCAAGCAAAGTACTGGCTCTGGTGCGGCGTCAGAAGCTGCGGTGTTGTCAACGGCAATCCTCCCCTTGTTTCTCCCCGAGCGCGTTACGGGGGCTCGCCAGGCCCTGGCTCATTCCGCCCCCGCCGGCTTCTTACTGATGCTGTCGGCGATCCAGCGATCCAGCTCTGAGCGGCGAAAGCGCCAAGTACCTCCAAGCTTGAACGCCGGGATCTCACCTTTCTGGGCAAGGCGATAGACCGTCCGTTTTCCGGCTTTGAGGTAGGCCGCGACCTCCTCAAGCGTGAGGATCTCGCTATCGACTTCACTCATCTGAAAACCATCTGGTTTGGTCTTTCGTGACTTTGGATTGCCAAGTTTGCTCAATTCTACCAAAAGGTGGTAGGCGCTAGCCAACAAGAAATCCACCAGGCATTGCGCGAATGCCGGCCAGCGCGACCAACAAATCCGGTCGTGCCGTAGTTCCCATTCCCTGCGGCGCAAAGCGAGAGCGCGCCACAGCATCTGGCCATCCGCTTCAACGGGGAATGGCACGATGGGACAGACCAACCGCCGCACATCCGCATGGCCTGCGCTTGCCGTGGTGTTGGCTGTGTCGTTCTCGGCGCTGCAGCCTGCCGTCGCTGCCGACAGCCTCGCCTCGGAGCGTGAGCAGCTCGCGGCGCTCACCCGCCAACTCGACCTGATCGACCGCCTCGCCGAGCACGCCGCCAGTACCGCTCCGCAGGAACGTGCCCGCTACCACTTCGACTACGCCCGGCTGCGTGCCGACCTGAAGCGCGTTCGCGCCGGCCTGCAGGACTACCTCGTGCCCCAGCGCGCCCAGCCGCGCGATCCCGTCCCGCTGGCCGGCGATTACGTCCGCCGCGACCGCGCCGACGACGAGGAGCCATCGCCATGACGCCCTCTGCCGATCAGGTCGCCGCCTTCCAGGCCAACGGCGGCTTTGCGCCTTCGGCCGTCTCTGCCGTGGTGCTGGCTTTCGTGTTCGCCGTGTTGCTGCTGTGGGGCGTGTGGGCCATGCGCACTGCCTACGTCGGCTGGGCCGAGCACCGCATCAGTGAACGTCAGTTCCTCGCTGTCGTCGTGCGCTTCGTGGCGATGTACCTGGTGCTGACCTTCTTCCTCCTCTCCTGACCGTCACGAAAGGCCATACGCCATGAACACGCCATCGACACCCCATCGCATTCCGTCCCGCATCGCCGCACCGCTGCTGCCGCTGGCGCTCGCGGGCCTGCCGCTGTCGGCCTTCGCGCAGGGCCTGCCGACCATGGAAGACCCATCGCGCGGCCAGGGCAGCGGCATCCTGCAGACCTTACAGAACTACGGCTACGACATCGTGCTGCTGATCGCGCTGCTCGTGGTCGCCTCGATGTTCGTCGGTGTCTGCTATCACGCCTACACGCGCTACTCGGAGATCCACACCGGCCGCGCCACCTGGGGCCAGTTCGGCCTGACGGTCGCCGTGGGCGCGATCCTGCTGGTGGTCGGCATCTGGCTGCTCACCAAGGCAACCGGCGTGCTGTGAGGGCGGCAAGCGATGGACGTCCCTTCGGAGACCCCGCGCGACACACTGGTGACCTTCCTGCCGCACCGGCTGAACCGCCAGCCGGTGGTCGTGCGCGGGCTGACCGCCGATGAGTTGTGGATCTGCGCCGGCCTGTCGGCCGCAGCCGGGTTCGTGCTCGGCCTGCCGCTGGCCTGGCTCACGCACAGCATCGCCATGGTGCCCACGCTGATCGTCGCCGGCATCGCGTTGGGCGTCTTTGTCGGCGGCGGCTTCCTGCGCGCGCAGAAGCGCGGCCGGCCCGACACCTGGCTGTACCGGCAGCTCCAGTGGCGGTTGGCCCTACGGCACCCGGCGCTGGCGGCGTACCTGAGCGGGCAGCGCCTCATCACCCGCTCGGGCTACTGGACTACCCGGCGCAACACCGATCGAGGTGCGCCATGAGCCGTTTCAAGAACGAGGTTGCGCACCTGCAGGCGCACGTGAAGACGCTGCGTCTGGGGGCCGGCGCGTTGTTCGTGGTGGCGCTGCTGCTCGGCTTCGGTTGGTGGAGTGCGCCGAAGAGTCTGACCATCCATGTGCCGCCGGACCTGCGCTCGGGCAGCACGCGCAAGTGGTGGGACGTGCCGCCCGAGAGCGTGTATGCCTTCTCGTTCTACATCTGGCAGCAGGTACAGCGCTGGCCCACGAACGGCGAAGAAGACTACCCGCGCAACCTGCGCGCGCTGTCGGCCTACCTGACGCCGAGCTGCCGGGCCTTTCTGCAACAGGACTACGAGTACCGGCGCGCCAGTGGCGAGCTGCGTCAGCGCGTGCGCGGCATCTATGAGATTCCCGGCCGCGGCTACGGCGATGATCCGGCCACGCGCGTCAAGGTGGTTTCCGACCGCGATTGGATCGTCACGCTCGACGTGAGCGCGGACGAATACTACGGCTCCGAGCAGGTCAAGCGCGCTCTGGTGCGCTACCCCATCAAGGTCGTCCGGCTGGACATCGACCCCGAGCGCAACCCCTTCGGCCTGGCGCTGGACTGCTACGCCAGCGCACCCCAGCGCATCGAACCGCCGCCGACGCCGACCCAGGCCGGCGCGCCCGCCAACGCCTCCGGCCACCTGCAGGGAGACTCCCCATGAAGCCCGTTGCCTTGTCGGCCCTGGCCGGCGTCCTGCTGATCCTCGGTTTCGTGCCGGCCAGCCAGGCCGTGGAAATCCTGCGCTGGGAGCGCCTGCCCCTGCCGGTGCCGCTGGTGGTCGGCCAGGAGCGCGTGGTCTTCATCGACCGCAATGTGCGCGTCGGCGTGCCGGCCAGCGTCGGCGACCACCTGCGTGTGCAGAGTGCGGGCGGCGCGATCTACCTGCGGGCGAGCGAGCCGATTCCGCCCACGCGGCTGCAACTGCAGGACATGGAATCCGGCGCGCTGATCCTGCTCGACATCGCCGCCGAGCCGGCGAAGGACGGCCAGGCGCCGCTGGAGCCGGTGCGCATCGTGGAAGCGGAAGCCCCGGCGAAGCGCTACGGCGGCGGTGCAGCAAGCGGCGCGGACGAGCAGGCCGACGCGCCCGTAGACAAGCCTGCTCCCCGGCGCGAAACGTCGGTACCGGTCGTGCTGACGCGCCATGCCGCGCAGAACCTGTACGCACCGCTGCGCACCGTCGAGCCGGTCGCCGGCATCGGGCGCGTAAACCTGCGCCGCGACCTCGCGCTGGACACCTTGCTGCCGACGCTGCCGGTGCACGCGCGGGCACTGGCCGCGTGGCGCCTGGAAGACCTGTGGGTGACGGCCGTGCGACTCACCAACACCGCCGCGCGCTGGCTCGACCTCGACCCGCGCGCCCTGCAGGGGAACTTCGTGGCGGCGACCTTCCAGCATCCGAACCTGGGCCCGGCCGGCAACCCGTCCGACACCACGGTGCTCTACCTGGTCACGCGCGGCCACGGCCTGGCCGAGTCACTGCTGCCGGCGCTGAGCCAGATCGACGCCACCGTGAACCTGCCGCCGGCCGCCGCGGCCGGCTCGACCGGAGGAGCGCGCGATGAAGAGTAATCCGCTGCTCAAGTGGCTGCTGATCCCGATGGCGCTGCTGCTGGTGTTCGTCGGCATCAAACTGTTCTCCGGCGCCCCCGGCGGCCAACCCGCCCCCAAGGGCGCGGCCAGTACGCTCACACCCGAGGAGATGAAAGCCCTGGGGATCGCAGGCGACACGCCACGCGATACCGTCGCCACGCTGGTGGCCCAGGTGAAGCAGTTGCGCACCGAGCTGCAGAGCGCGCTCGGCGACAACAAGCAGCACAAGGCCGAGAACGAGCGCCTGCGTGCAAGGGAAAGCGCGATCGACCAACGCATCCAGAGCGCGCTGGAAGGCGAACGCAACCGCCTGGAGCAGGAGCGCAACCAGGTGGCCAGCGACAGGCAGCAGACCCAGGGGCTGCTGCAGGATCTGCAGCGGCAACTGGACGGCCTTGCCAGCAAGGGTGGCCCTTCCGACCTGCCCGTCGGACTGGGGCTGGAAGAGGGTGACGGCAAGCGCTTGAACCGCGGCGTCGGTGGCACGCAGTGGGTCGAGCCCGACGATGCCAAGGTCGACGCCAAGAACGGCAGCAAGGAGCCGAGCTTTCCCCTGAGCTTCGGGCCGGCCCAGAAAAGCCTGTCGGCCGCAGTGGAATCCGTCGCCGACGTCGGCAGCCGCGCCGTGGGCGCATCCACGAAGGCTGTCTACTCGGTGCCGTCGAACTCGACGCTCATGGGATCGATTGCCATGACGGCGCTGATCGGGCGCGTGCCGATCGATGGAACCGTCAACGACCCGTACCCGTTCAAGGTGCTGATCGGCCCGGACAACCTCACGGCCAACGGCATCGACATCCCCGACGTGGCCGGCGCCGTGGTCAGCGGCACGGCCTCGGGCGACTGGACGCTCTCGTGCGTGCGCGGGCAAATCCGCTCGGTCACGTTCGTGTTCCAGGACGGCACCATCCGCACGGTGCCGGAGGACAGCAGCAAGGGCGGTAACAGCGGCGGCAACTCGGGTCACAACGGCGCAAGCATCCAAGGCGGCCTGGGCTGGATCAGCGACCCCTACGGCATTCCCTGCGTCAGCGGCGAGCGGCGCAGCAACGCCCAGCAGTACCTGGGCAGCCAGGCGCTCATCACCGCGGCCGGCGCCGGCGCGGCCTCGCTCATCAAGTCCGACAACGGCAGCGTGGCCGTGGTCGCCAATAGCAACGGCTCGCTGGGCACCGTCGGCATCAGCGGCAATGAAGCGATGGGCCGCATCCTCGCGGGCGGTGTGCGCGACATGGCCGATTGGGTCAACAAGCTCTACGGCCAGGCCTTCGCGGCGGTCTACGTGCAGCCCGGCGCCAGGGTGGCCGTGCATCTGGAGCAACCGCTCGACATCGACTACGACGCCAAGGGGCGTCGGGTCCACCACCGCACCGGAGAAGCCCATGCCTCGGATCTGGATTGACGCGGCCGCCGTGCTGCTGGCGGCCACCCTGCTCGGCGGCTGCGCCACCAGCAAGGAGAAGCTGCTGCCGCACGGCGACAGCACCATGCTCGACATCTGGCATCAGGAGACCGGCGGCAGCGCGGGCGGCGGCCAAGCCGCCCGGCAACTGCTCGATGCGCGCCAGGGCCTGCGCCGGCCACTGACCGAGGCGGATGTGCAGGCAGCGCCGGACATGCAGGCGCGCTACACCCGTACCGCGCAGAACGAGATTCACCGCCAGTTCCACCGCCTGCCGAACCCCGACCTGGTGATGTACGTGTTCCCGCACCTGGCGGGCACCGACCCGGTGCCGGTGCCCGGCTACAGCACGGTGTTCCCGCTCTACCAGCGCGTGCAGTACGCGATGCCGGGCGAGCGCGTGGAGGACTACTGATGGCCTGGTCGCTGCCGTGGTCACGCAAGGGCGACGCATCGCCTGCTGACGCCGTAGATGCGACCGATGATGCCTGGGCACGGCACGTAACGGCGCTGGCAGCACAGGGTATCGCCGAGCCGGGCAGCGCGCTCGACCGGGGCCGGCGCAGGCCGGCCACCCAGGCCGACCACGATGCGCTCTATGGAGTCGCGCCGTCGTTCGCGGACTTGCTGCCCTGGGTCGAGTACCTGCCCGGCAGCAAGTGCATGTTGCTGGAAGATGGCCAGTCGGTGGCGGCCTTCTTCGAGCTGGCGCCGGTCGGCACCGAGGGCCGCGAGATGGCCTGGCTATGGCAGGCGCGCGATGCGCTGGAGAACGCCCTGCAGGACTCCTTCAACGAGTTGGACGACAACCCCTGGGTGGTGCAGCTCTACGCCCAGGACGAGGCCGACTGGGACAACTATCTGCGCTCCCTGGCGAACTATCTGCAGCCACGTGCGCAGGGCAGCGCGTTCAGCGACTTCTACCTGCGCTTCTTCGCCCATCACCTGCGGGCCATCGCCAAGCCGGGTGGCCTGTTCGAGGACACCACGGTGACGCGCCTGCCGTGGCGCGGCCAGGTGCGGCGCGTGCGCATGGTGGTCTACCGCCGCACGTCCGCGGCCCCGGCCCCGCGGCGCGGCCAGTCGCCCGAGCAGGCGCTAACCACTATCTGCGACCGCCTCGTCGGCGGGCTGGCGAATGCCGACGTGAAGGCCCGACGGCTCGGCGCGGCGGACATCCACGCCTGGCTGCTGCGCTGGTTCAACCCGAATCCGATCATGCTCGGCGCCGCTGCCGAAGACCGCGAACGCTTCTACGCGCTGACCCGCTACCCGGAAGAGCGGGAGGAGGGCGAGATCGAACTCGCCAGCGGTACCGACTTCGCGCAGCGCCTGTTCTTCGGCCAGCCCCGTTCGGACGTGCCCAACGGCCTGTGGTTCTTCGACGGCATGCCGCATCGGGTGATCGTGATGGATCGCCTGCGCACGCCACCCGGGACGGGCCATCTGACGGGCGAGACGCGCAAAGGCGGCGACGCCATGAACGCGCTGTTCGACCAGATGCCCGAGGACACGGTGATGTGCCTGACGCTCGTCGCCACACCCCAGGACGTGCTGGAGGCGCACCTCAACCACCTCGCCAGGAAGGCCGTCGGCGAGACCCTGGCCTCGGAGCAGACCCGGCAGGATGTGCAGCAGGCGCGCGGCCTGATCGGCAGCGCGCACAAGCTCTACCGTGGCGCGCTGGCGTTCTACCTTCGCGGCCGCGACCTGGCCCAGCTCGATGCGCGCGGCCTGCAGCTCGTCAACGTGATGCTCAACGCCGGCCTGCAACCGGTACGCGAAGAGGACGAGGTGGCGCCGCTGAACAGCTATCTGCGCTGGCTGCCATGCGTGTTCGATCCGGCTGCCGACAAGCGCCAGTGGTACACCCAGCTCATGTTCGCGCAACATGCGGCGAACCTGGCGCCTGTCTGGGGCCGCAGCCAGGGCACGGGGCATCCGGGCATCACGTTCTTCAACCGCGGCGGCGGTCCGATCACCTTCGATCCGTTGAACCGCCTCGACCGGCAGATGAACGCGCATCTGTTCCTGTTCGGCCCCACGGGTTCGGGCAAGAGCGCGACGCTCAACAACATCCTGAACCAGGTGACGGCGATCTATCGGCCGCGCCTGTTCATCGTCGAGGCGGGCAACAGCTTCGGCCTGTTCGGCGACTTCGCGGCACGGCTGGGCCTCACCGTGCATCGCGTGAAGCTCGCGCCGGGCGCGGGCGTCAGTCTGGCTCCGTTCGCCGACGCCTGGCGCCTGGTCGATACGCCGAGCCAGGTACAGACGCTGGACGCCGATGCGCTCGACGAAGGCCAGCCCGATGCCGGCATGGCCGTGGAAGGCGATGAGCAGCGCGACGTGCTGGGCGAGCTGGAGATCACTGCACGACTGATGATCACCGGCGGCGAGGACAAGGAAGAAGCGCGCATGACGCGCGCCGACCGCAGCCTGATCCGCCAGTGCATTCTCGACGCGGCCCAGCATTGCGTGGCGGACAGATGCACGGTGCTCACGCGCGATGTGCGCGACGCGCTGCGCGAGCGCGCCCGCGACGCCACGCTGCCGGAGATGCGCCGCGCACGACTGCTGGAGATGGCCGACGCCATGGATATGTTCTGCCAGGGCGTGGACGGCGAGATGTTCGACCGGTCCGGCACGCCGTGGCCCGAGGCGGACATCACCATCGTGGACCTGGCCACCTTCGCGCGCGAGGGCTACAACGCCCAACTCTCGATTGCCTACATCTCACTCATCAACACCGTCAACAACATCGCCGAACGCGACCAGTTCCTGGGCCGCCCGATCATCAACGTGACGGACGAAGGCCACATCATCACGAAGAACCCGCTGCTCGCGCCCTACGTGGTCAAGATCACCAAGATGTGGCGCAAGCTCGGCGCCTGGTTCTGGCTCGCCACGCAGAACCTGGACGACTTGCCGAAAGCGGCCGAGCCCATGCTCAACATGATCGAGTGGTGGATCTGCCTGTCGATGCCGCCCGATGAAGTCGAGAAGATCGCGCGCTACCGCGAACTCAACGCTTCGCAGAAGGCGCTGATGCTCTCGGCCCGCAAGGAGGCCGGCAAGTTCAGCGAGGGCGTCATCCTGTCCAAGTCGATGGAGGTGCTGTTCCGCGCCGTGCCACCCAGCCTCTACCTGGCGATGGCGATGACCGAGCCCGAGGAGAAGGCCGAACGCTTCCAGTTGATGCAGCAGCACGGCATCAGCGAACTGGATGCCGCCTTCCGCGTGGCCGAGAAGATCGACCGTGCGCGGGGCATCGAACCTCTGGCGCTGGACACGTTGGCCTGACGGGAGCAACACGATGCGCATGCCTTCATTCGCCCGCCGTCATCCCTGGATCGGTTTGCTGATCGTAGTGACGATTGCGGTTGCCTCGTGGATGCTGCCGCGCGCGCCGCATCCGGCAACCGAGCCCATGTCTTTGGCCGCCGCCCGGTCCGAAGCGTCGAAACCGGCTGGCCCGCCCTGGCTGTATGGCCGTGCCGATGCGCGCTTCACGGTGGTCGGGTACGCCGACCTGGAGTGTCCGTACTGCCGGGCCTACTTCCCCGCGCTCAAGCGCTGGATCGACGCCCATCCCGAGGTGAACTGGCAGTGGCACCACCTGCCGCTGTCCATGCACGAGCCGGCCGCGACTGCCGGGGCACGCCTGGTCGAGTGCGCGGGCGAGACTGGTGGACATGCCACGTTTTGGCAGGCCGTGGCGTGGCTCTACTCGAACACCCGTGGCGACGGCCAGGGCCTGCCGGAGGGCCTGCGCTATCCCGACCTCACGGCAGCCATGCAGGGTTGTCTCGACAGCGAGCGCCCGGATGCCGTCATCCATGCCCAGGCGGTGGAAGCCGCACAGCAGGGCATCGCGGCCACGCCGGCCCTGCAACTGCGCGACCGCGAGTCCGGCAAGACCCTCCTGCTGCACGGCCCCGTCGAAGGCGATGCCTTGCTGTCGGCCATCGACCTGCTCACCGCCGGCAGCACGACCGTAGCGGAACCCGCCCATTCCCCAGACATGCCCGCCGGCGTTGCCGGTGACATGCCCAGGTAGCCATCGATCTTCAAGGCTGCGGCGCGGCTTGTCCGCGTTGATCGAAACCCGTTCGCATCGCATCCCTAGACGCGAACAGCTACCGCATCCGCGGTGGTGGATGCCCGCTCGTCACCTGTTCCATCCCCATCGTCCCCAGGAGGGTTTGCCCTCCAGGGGCAGGCGCCCTCCGATCTCATCCATTGGAGGTTCGCCATGTCTCTTGTCATCGCCGACTCCCGCCCGGAGTCGCTCACCCTGATCGCCGCCCAGCACGAAGACTGGATCATCCAGCAGGCCATCACCCTGCTGGAGAACCGCGTGTTCAAGGCCGGTCCGGCGCTGGGCAGTCCCGCCGCCGTGCGCGACTACCTGCGCCTGAAACTGGTCGCGGAGCCGAACGAAATCTTCGCCGTCGTGTTTCTCGACAACAAGCACCAGGTGCTCGCCTTTGAGCCGCTGTTCAAGGGCACGGTAGACCAGACTTCGGTGTATCCGAGGGTGGGGGTCCAGCGTGCGCTGGCGCTCAACGCTTCGGCGCTGATCCTGGCGCATCAGCACCCCTCGGGGAACACCGAACCCTCGGCCGCTGATCGTGCGATCACCGAGCGGCTGAAGAGCGCGCTGGCCACCGTCGATGTCCGGGTGCTGGATCACTTCATCGTCGGCAAGGGCAGCCCGTACTCGTTCGCCGAAGCCGGCTTGTTGTAGCAGAACCCCACGCACATTCATTTCATCACCACGGGAGCCCTTGGCTCCCGTTTCCTTTCGCCGGTGCACAGGAAATCGGGACTGACCGGTTTCGGTTTCTTTGTCGTTCTCTGATCTGCGTTGCGCTCGACTACGAGTCTGCATCGACTCCGCGGAGGCGCGACATGCCGGCTCATTCCCTCAACCTTCCTGCCGCCTCGCGGCGCCCCCTGGCCGCCCGGCTGGCCGCTGGACTGTGCGCCGCGCTGCTCGGTCCCATCGTGGCGGCCGCCGATGTGCTCGTCGTCACCGACAGCCGTCATCCGGTGCAGGCCCCGGCCGGCGTGCGGGTCATCGAGCTGGACCAAGCCACGCGCATCGAGGGCGAACTCGCGGCGCACCTGCCGGCCGACCCCCAACAGGCCGCGACCCTGGTGCGGCAACGGCTTCATGACGGCGACGAGGCCCTGCAACGCCGCATCGGCCATGCCTACCAAGGTGTCGCGGATGCCTGGGGGCTGGGCATCGCCAAGATTCCCGCCGTGGTGGTCGATCGACGCTACGTGGTCTACGGCGAGCCCGACGTGCCCCGCGCCGTCGCGCGCATCAACGCCTACCGGAGCACGCAGCCATGAGCCTCCTGCTGGCTTCCCGGCGCCTGCGCGCCACCGTCGCCTCGCTGCTGCTGAGCGCGGCCACGTCGACGTTCGCCCTGGACAGCGCCACAATCGTCTCGTCGGCGCTGTCCCCCGACTGCCTCGAATACCGCGTAGTCGGAATCTGCTACTGGCTGTACTGCACGCCATTCGGCTGCTCGGTTCGCACCTCCGTCAAGGTGCGCCACTACGTCCCCGATGCGGTGGTGTCGAGCTACTCGAACACCGGCGAAAACCCGTGGCTGGAAGTCAGGGCGATGAGCATGCCCAATCCGAGTGCCAAGGCTGGCGGTGACGGCACGACCAATCATGACAACGAGAACAACCTCGCCAAGTTCAAGAACGCCGATGTCATCGGCCATCCGGCCGGGATGGTGTTCAGCCAGTTCGCCAGCGCCTCCGGCTACACCTGCGAAGGCGCGGGCACTGCCTTCAAGCCGTATCTGCTGAGCACGCTCGACACGCTGGCCTGGCGCTACAACATCCCGGAAGCGCTCTACCCCGAAGCGCTCATCCCCGGTCGGCGCGAAATCGGTACGCGCACCGGCCTGAACCTCTGGGGCAACGTATATCCCCGCGGTGGCTTCCTGCAGCAGACCGACGACCACCAGAGCGGCGCCGTGGTCGCGCAGCGCGCGGGCGACATCGTGACGCGCCGCAACCAGATTCACGTGTACCAGCCCCTGCTGGCCAACGCCCGCGACGGGTATTGGCCGGCCGGCGCGTTGATGGAGACCGACGCATCGACGGGCAAGTGGCAGGAGCTGACGCCCACGCTCTCGAACACTTGCGTGGTCTTCCCGCACAGCCGCACCCGCGTGCAGGCCCAGCAAGGCGACTACGCCTGGGCCTTGTGGCGGCCTTACTCCTGCTGCCGGCGCCGTGGCCAGGTCTTCCTCGGCAGCGTCGATTTCATGTGAGGAACCCACGATGAACGCATCCCTCCCTGACTTCCTGCGCCGCTCGAAGTCGCACCTGCGGGCCACGCTGCTCGTGGCGGCCATCACGCTGGTCGTCGGCGTCGCCTGGGCGCAGACCCGCATCGATCCCAATGGCGTGAACGTCAGCGGCAGCGTGATCGGCGACGACGTGCTCTACAGCATCGGCGGCGGCCGGGCCGTGTCGATGGGTGGTGCCGGCAACATGCAGAGCATCGGCGTGGGGATCGGCTGGAACAGCAACCTGATCTGCGGCGACATGAGCATCACCACGACACTGCAGAACCAGCTCAACGGCATCACCAACGGCTTCCAGACGATCATGAGCAATGTGATCCAGAACGCCACCAGCGCCGTGGCCTCGCTGCCGGCGCTGATCATCCAGCGCGCCGACCCCGGGCTCTACAACCTGCTGACCAACGGCATCCTCCAGGCGCGCCTGGACTTCGACCGCTCGAAGATGACCTGCCGGGCCATCGCCAATCGGATGGCGGACATGGCCGGCGGCCAAGCCGGCTGGGACCAGCTTGCCGAAGGGATGGCGCTGCGGGATGCGGTCAGCAGCACCGATGCCGTCTCCGCCATCGAGCAGGCCGAGTCCAACAAAGGGAACAACGGCGTGCCATGGGTCGGCGGCGGCAACGCGGGCGGCTCCGGTCAGAGTTCGATCAAGGTGGTCGGCGATGTGACGCGCGCGGGCTACAACCTGCTCAACGGGCGCAGCGCCACCGATACCTCGTCGATCGCGCGCAGCGCCTGCGGCAACCGCCTGACCTGCCAGACCTGGTCGTCGCCTGGCGCGGCCGCGGTCTTTGCGAACCGCGTGCTGGGCGAACGCGAGCAACGCACCTGCGAAAACTGCACGAAGACCCAGACCACGCCTGGCGTCGGGCTCACACCAGTGATCCAGGAAGAGTACGAGACCAAGCTGCAGGTGCTGCAGGAGCTGGTGACGGGCGCCCGGCCGACGACGCCGGCCAATCTCGACGCGGCCGGCAGCAGCTCGCTGCCGATCACCCGCGGCGTGATCGAGGCCCTGCGTGATGAACCCGACCAGGACGTACTGGGCAAGCGCCTGGCGTCGGAGGCGGCGCTGTCCAGCGTGCTGGAGAAGGCCTTGCTGCTGCAACGCACGTTGCTGACCGGCAAGAAGGAGCCGAACGTCGCCGCCAACGAACTGGCCGTGCAGGCGGTCGACCAGGAGAACAGCGCGCTGGAGCAGGAGATCAACAACCTCAAGACTGAGCTTGAGCTGCGGCGCACGCTGGCCGGCAACTCGGCGATGGCGATCGTCCAGCGCCACAGCACCCGCGCCGCTGGCTCGCGCGGCATCTTCGAGGGCGACACCACGCGCGACCGGCTGCGGGAAGTCCAGAAGCCGCGGAGCGGTACGCCGTGAGCCGGCTGACCTGGCTGCGGCTGCCATGGCTGTTCAACCGCCGCGTCGGCGTGGCACTGCTGTGGACCTTGCTGGTGGTGGCCGCCGCGGTGGCGGTGAACATCGCCGGCATCCACGTGGTCGGCGACGTCGACGGCTGGCAGCACTGGCTGCAAGCGCACGCCGGCCACTTCTTCGTGTGGCGGCTGTGCCTCTACGGAGCGACGGCCTATGGCTGGTGGTGGATGCGCCGGCGCCTGCTGCGGCGGGAGCCGTCCCGCGAGACGCATCAGCGCTTGCTGCGCACGGAGACCGCGGCCGTGATCGCCGTGGTCGCGCTGGAAGCCAGCCAACTGTTGCGGGACGGCTGAGACCGGGAGGCAGGCATGACGCTCTTCACGACGGACTACCTGGAGTATTACCTGACCCTGGTGGCTTGGGTGGTCAACAACGGCATCTGGAGCATCCTCGTGGCCAGCGGCGTGTTCGCGCTGCCGTTCGTGGCCATCGTGATCCAGGAATGGCTCAAGGCCCGCAGCGAAGGTGCGGACGAGGGCAACAAGGGCGTGCTGTCGTCGATGCGCATCGAGAACCGGGTGTGGGTAGCGATCGTGGTCATCATGTTCGCCGGCATCCCGTTCATCCCGGTGGATCTCGCCACGATCAAGTTCGACACCACGCGCTCCGCGCAATGTCAGGTCAGCGTCCCGCTGCCCAACGACACGGGCTGGGCCAACGTCTACACCACGCTCGACAACCAGAGCGCGCTGGTGCCGGTGTGGTGGTTCTTCATGCACGCCATCTCGAAGGCGGTCACCGGCGCCGCGGTGGCGGCGATTCCCTGCGGCACGGACCTGCGTCAGATTCGCATGGATGTGGATGCCACGCGCATCGACGATTCGGTGCTGGCACAGGAGGTCGCCGATTTCACGCACGACTGCTACGGGCCATCGCGCGCCAAGCTGTTCATGAACCGACCGACGCTCTCCGACGAGCAGATGAACGACGTGACCTGGATCGGGTCGAGTTACTTCCTCGACACGCCCGGCTTCTATGACACCTATCGCTCCAAGACCCCACGCACGGCCTGGCCCTACGACGCGACCCGCGATGCAGGGCTGGCACAGGTGTACAGCGGCGGCGGCTATCCGTCCTGCCGACAGTGGTGGGCCGATGGCGGCCAGGGACTGCGCAGCCGGCTGCTGGCACAGGTCGACCCGGACCTGCTGACCCGCATCGGGCGCTGGGTGGGCTTCCTGTCGCAGAGCGAGGCCAATGACTCGGTGATCCGCGCCGTCGTCTCACCGCGGCAGCAGAAGATGAACCAGGGCGCCGTCTACACCGACTACGGCGGCCAGATCGACAAGACGCTGCCGAACATCGTCACGCGCGGCGCGAGCGACCTGGGGCTGACCGTCGGCTCGCTGGGCTTCTTTCCGGCGATGGACGTGGTGCGCCAGGCGCTGCCGATGGTGCTGACGATGCTCAAGATGGCGCTCGTCATCTGCATCCCGCTAGTGCTGCTGATCGGAACCTACGACCTGAAGACGGTGATGACGGTGAGCTGCGTCCAGTTCGCGCTGTTCTTCGTGGACTTCTGGTTCCAGCTCGCGCGCTGGATCGACAGCACGATTCTGGACGCGCTCTACGGCTGGGGGTTTGGCGCGGACAGGCCGCACACGAACTTCGATCCGTTGATCGGTTTGAACAACGCCTTTGGCGACATGCTCCTTAACTTCGTCATGGCGATGATGTTCATCGTGCTGCCGACGTTTTGGGTCATGGCATTGGCTTGGGCAGGCGTTCGCACGGGAAATATCGTGCAGGGGTTGTCCACCGCCACCTCGGACGCCAAGGGCGCTGGGGGGCGTGGCGCTGGTATGGCAATGAGCGCCGTATCGAAGAAGTGACCGCCGTTCAGTCGTCGTCGGTCACATGCGGGTCGATGCGCCAGTCGCTCTTGTCATAAAGCCCGAAGCCGTTGGGGCCTTCCCTCCACTCGGGTTGCGGTTCCTCTTGATCAGGGTCGTCGTGCTGCACGAGCCATGCAGCAGTCACCGCAAAGGCAAGCAGCAGGGCCAGCCAGAGCGCGGAGTAGAGCAGCGCACCGAGCACGGCGAGCTTGACGATCCAGAGCACCGCCGTCGCCGCGCCCGCGGTCACCCCGCGCGTCACCAGCCAGCCGGCGACACGCTGCTCGCGGCGCAGGTATCCACGCCAGGCACGGCCAGCCCCCCGGCCCAGCCGGTGGCTCCAGCGCCCGTTGTGCGTGTTGGTGGTCATGCTCATATGCCTCGGCTTCAGTGGTGCCTCACCTCGCGGAGCGGCCGGTCGTGACCTGCCCTCCAGCATAGACCGCGATCAGGAGGGCGGGTTGCGGCCGGCAGAGCCGGGTTGGCTCGGGTCGTCGGTCGATTAGATTCTGCACGATAAATCAAGCCTTATGCTACTTTCCATGCGCGTTCTTGCAATGACTCTAGGCGTTGATTGGATTCTGTGTTATTTTTATAATATGAATGGAAATTCTCGGCACCAGGTAATCAAGCGACTGCAGGCGGGACTCCCCCGTGGGGCGCCGTTCGACCTTGCCACCCTGAGCCAGTTCGGGGTGTCGCCCCAGCTCGCCGCTCACTATGCCGACGGCGGGTGGCTCGTGCGCCTGGCCCATGGCGTCTATGCCTTCCCGAACGATGAGTTCGGGGTCTACGGTGCGCTGAAGTTCCTGCAACAGCGCGTGCCCGGCCTGCACGTCGGCGGCAAGAGCGCCCTGGCCCTGCAGGGTGTGCGGCACAACCTGGGCAGCCGGGAGGCGCTGGTGCTGTGGGGCGACGGTCGCTTCGCGTTGCCGGCCTGGTTCACTTCGCGCTTTCCGGCCCGCTATGTCCACGCCCGCCTGTTCGACTGGCCGGACACGGCGCTGGCCAGCAAGACCCTGGCCACACCGCCTGGCCTGCCCGAGGATCTGCGGGTGGCAGCCCCCGAGCGTGCCGTTCTGGAGCTGCTGTACGAAGCCGGCGTCAAGCAGAGCCTCGAAGAGGCCCGCAACCTCTTCGATGGACTGCGTTCCCCCCGCAAGGACGTGCTCGGGCAACTGCTGTCCTGCTGCGCCAGCGTGAAGGCCGTGCGCCTGTTCCTCACCTGGGCGCGCGAGACCAGCATCGTGGATGTCGATGCCCTGCTGGAGCAGTACCCGGTTCGCACCGGCAGCAACACGCGCTGGATGAGCCGGCTCGATGACGGCACTTTGCTGAGCCTGAGACCTCATGGATAAGACCTACGCGGACACCGTTCGCCTGCTGCTGGCCGTCGCGCCCGACGTGTTCGCCAACGACATCTTCGCCATGAAGGGCGGCACGGCCATCAACCTCTTCGTGCGGGACATGCCGCGCCTGTCGGTGGACATCGACGTGGTGTACCTCCCGTGGCAGACGCCGCGCGACAAAGCGCTGCAAGCCATCAACCAGGAGCTGGCCGCCATCGCCGCGCGCGTTGCACCACTGGGCGTGCAGACACGCCTGGTTCGCGCCAAGGATCTGGGAGACACCAAGCTGATCGTCGAGAACGACGCCAGCCAGGTGAAGATTGAGGTCAACGTCGTGTTCCGCGGCAGCGTGCTGCCAGTCGAGCGGCGGCCGCTGAGCGCCAAGACCAGCGATCTGTTCGGCGTCGAGTTCGAGCTGCCGGTTCTGGCACCGGACGAGCTGTACGCCAGCAAGCTGGTGGCCGCGCTGGATCGGCAGCACCCCCGCGACCTGTTCGACGTGTGGCAGCTCTACGAATCGGGGGACATCAGCGACGGCATGGTCGAGTGTTTCGTGATCTATCTGGCGGGCCACAACCGGCCGCCCCACGAAGTGCTGTTCGGCAACGACAAGGACATCGCCGGTGAGTACGAGCGGGCCTTTGTCGGCATGACCGAAGTGGACTGCTCCCTGGAGACACTGCTCGACGCTCGCGCCAGGCTACGGCGCGAGCTGCCACAGCGACTGAGCGCGGCGCACAAGCAGTTTCTGAGCGGGCTGGCGCGCGCAGAGCCGGACTGGTCGCTGGTGCAATGCCCACACGCCGCTCAACTGCCGGCCCTGCGCTGGAAGCTCGCCAATCTCGAAACCTTCCGCAAGCGCCGTCCCGGCGACTTCGCCGCGCAATCCGCCGCCCTCGACACCGGCTTGGGTCAGAGCTGACGAACGTCCCGCAGCGACCCACTTGCCGGGATTGCCCCATGCCGCATTCATCGGGGCACCCGCGAAGCAGCGGCCCTATACCCAAAGGCTTCCGACAAAGGCCAAAGGGCTGGGAAGGGGCAAAGGAAGGGCGCCAAGGGGAAAGGCCCTATCCTGAAAAGGCCAAAAGGCGCCCCGAGCAGCCCGTCATCCGGGGTTCACCATGCTCTCGCTGTTCCAGCGCAAACGGGTACTACCCATCGCCGGCACACCGCCCACCTCCGCCATCGAAACTCCGAAAGGGTCGATGCGGCCGGAGTCGGCCGCATCGCTGCTGGCCACGCCGCGCCGGCAGAAACTGCTGGAACACATCTGGCAGCGCACATCGCTCTCGCGCCGGCAGTTCGCCACGCTCTACCTCGCCCCACTGGAGCGCTACGCCGAGCTGGCCCAGCAGTTCCCGGCCTCCGAGAACCACCACCACGCCTATCCGGGCGGCATGCTGGACCACGGCCTGGAGATCGTCGCCTACGCGCTCAAGCTGAGGCAGTCCTACCTGCTCCCCAGCGGCACCACGCCTGAAGACCAGGCCGCGCAATCCGAAGCCTGGACCGCCGCCACGGCCTACGCCGCGCTCCTGCACGACATCGGCAAGATCGCGGTCGACCTGCACGTCGAACTGGCGGATGGCAGCATCTGGCACCCTTGGCACGGTCCTTTGCAGCAGCGCTACCGCTTCCGCTATCGCCCGGACCGCGAGTACCGCCTGCACAGCGCCGCCGCCGGACTGCTCTACGCCCGCCTGCTCGACCGTGAGATTCTCGACTGGCTCAGCGGCTACCCGCTGCTGTGGTCGGCGTTGCTTTTCGTGCTGGCCGGGCAGTACGAGCATGCCGGCGTGCTCGGCGAACTGGTCATCCAGGCCGACCGTGCCTCGGTCGCCCAGGCCCTGGGCGGCGACCCGGTCAAGGCGATGGTCGCGCCGAAGCATGCGCTACAACGCAAGCTGCTCGAAGGCTTGCGCTACCTGCTGAAGGAAGAGCTGAAGCTCAATCAGCCCCAGGCCTCGGACGGCTGGCTCACCCAGGACGCGTTGTGGCTGGTGAGCAAGACCGTTTCGGACAAGTTGCGCGCGCACCTGCTGTCCCAGGGTATCGACGGCATCCCCGCCAACAACACCGCCGTCTTCAACGTGCTGCAGGACCACGGCATGTTGCAACCCACGCCCGACGGCAAAGCGATCTGGCGCGCGACCATCGCCAGCGGGACCGGCTGGTCGCACGGCTTCACCCTGTTGCGCCTTGCGCCTGCATTGATCTGGGAGGGAGGCGAGCGGCCCGCACCGTTCGCCGGCACGGTAACGGTCATCCAGGAAGAGGGAGATGCTTCCGCCGCGCCTGTGTCCCTGCCGCCGGCCGAACCCTCTTCACCGGAGTCTCCGCCCCAAATGGCGTCACCAGCCGACGATGGCATCGACGCACTCCTGGATCTGCTCGGCACGTCCGACAGGACACCGGCCATCCCCTCATCTGCCACCGAATCGCCCCCTCCGGCTCCGGAAGGCCCCTCCGAGCCGGTTGCGCTATCCGGCTCGATGGTGCCGGGACTTCCTACTCCAGGCCCGGAGGAACCCCCATCAGGCGAGCACTTCATCGTCTGGCTGCGCCGGCGCATCGAGGCGCGCAAGCTCATCATCAATGACGCCAAGGCACTGGTGCATACGGTCGCCGATACGGCCTACCTGGTCAGTCCCGGTGTGTTCCAGCGCTACGCCCAGGAACATCCCAAGACTGCTTCCCTGGCCAGGCAAGAGCAGTTGGCCGATTGGCAGTGGGTGCAGAAACGGTTCGAGAAGCTGCAACTGCATCGCAAGCAGGTCAGTGGTCTGAACATCTGGACGTGCGAAGTGACCGGGCCAAGGAAGTCGCGGAGAGTTCACGGCTACCTGCTTCAAGACCCGCGGACCCTGTTCAACGACACGCCGCCGAACAACCCTTACCTGTCGCTTTCATCATCCGGTTCGACGCAATGACCTCTTCGTGGGACGTCATGAAACAGCGAGGACCGAGCATCTGATCGGCTCAGATTTCCTGGGCACTACTCCTCTAAGCAGGAGGACACTCTAGTGCCCGCAAACGAGGTCAAGTCATGTCTTGTTCCATGTAGAGCGGGTTAGCTCATCCCCGAGCCCGCTTGAAGTCTTCCCTGAATGTCTCCAGCGCCTGGCGAAACTCCGCCTGCCGGGCCTCGAACCGCGCCGTCGGCGCCACTACCGTCACCGCATGGGGCCCCATGAAGGTCGGCAGCAGAGCGCTGATCGCGCTCACTCCCGGGGCGTGCTCCTCGACATCCACCGCGATGCCGTCGCGGCGGATGCCTGGCATCTGCGCGAGCAACCCCGGCAGGTCCAGGGTCCTGCCGGTGAGTTTCTCAGGGGCCGCGGCGATCCAGCGGCCGATTTCCTCGTCACTGAGGGTGGACAGCAGCACCTTGCCGTCCGAAGTGGCGTGCATGGGCAGTGAGCGGCCCAGGGGAATCACCACCCGCAGTTCATGCTCGCTGATCGCACGAATGATGACGTTGCTCTGCTGCCCGCGGATGCACGACAGCGCCACGGTTTCGCCCAACGATTCGCCTAGCTGCTCCAGCGAGTCGCGTACGAAGGAGATGATGTCGCCGTGGGCCTGGTGGATCAGCTGGTGCAGGCCCGGCCCCAGGCGATAGCCGCTGCCCGGCAGGGCCTCGACCAGGTCCTCTGTTTCCAGCGCGCCGATGATGCGCTGCACGGTCGAGCGCGGCAGCCCCACGGCCTGGGCGATGGCGGCCAGGCTCAGGCCCTGGGGCTGCACCGCCAGGCTGCGCATGACCGCGCTGGCCCGCGCAATGACCTGGATCCCGCCACTGCGTGGCTCTTCCATCAGGTTGTCTTTATCAACACTCATCACATTCCTCGGAAACGGCCGTGCCGCGGCCTTTGGGCTGACAGCGGAGTGTACAGGTTCGTCGCTGGCTGGGCAGAGGCTGTTTATTTTTTGCAATCACAAATGTATCATATTGTGGTTCTATTAACCGTATTGCGGTACATGTCGATTCGCCAGAGGGCTGTCAGGGGTAGTCACACACCGCCGCAAGCAGTTGTCTGGCGCCGTGTCCAGGGGGAGAGAAGATGAAAATCATAACCATGCAGAGCTTCGGCGCCTTGTTGTCGGCAATGCTTCTGCTGTCGGCGTGCGAAAAGACTGAACAGACCGTGGCGGCCGCGCCACCTGAAGTGGGCGTGGTCGAGCTCAAGGCCCGGGACGTACTGCTGACCAGCGACCTGCCGGGCCGTACCACGGCCTACCGCGTGGCCGAGGTGCGTCCTCAGGTCAGCGGGATCATCCAGAAGCGCCTGTTCACCGAAGGCACCGTGGTGCGCAAGGGGCAGCAGCTCTACCAGATCGAGCCGGCGCTCTACCAGGCGGCGGTCGACAAGGCCGAGGCCGGCCGCGACACCGCGCGCAACCTGGCCCAGCGCTACCAGCGCCTGCTGGACACCAAGGCCATCAGCCGCCAGCAGTTCGACGATGCCCAGGCCAGCTGGAAGCAGGCCGAGGCCGAACTGAAGACGGCGCGCATCAATCTGGAGTACACCCGCGTGCTGGCACCGATCGACGGGCGCATCAGCCGTTCGAATGTCACCGAAGGCGCCCTGGTCAGCGCCCAGCAGAGCCTGGAACTGGCCTCGATCAACCAGCTCGACCCGATCTACGTGGATGTCACCCAGGCCTCCACCGAGGTGCTGCGGTTGCGCCGCGAGCTGAATGCCGGGCACCTGGCCACGGTCGGCCCCGACCAGGTCAAGGTCGACCTGACCCTGGAAGACGGCACGCCCTATGCACAGCCGGGCACCCTGAAATTCTCCGAGGTGACCGTCGACCCGGGTACCGGCGCGGTGACCCTGCGGGCACAGTTCCCCAACCCCGACGGCCTGCTGATGCCGGGTATGTTCGTCCACGGCACGCTGGCCGAAGGCGTGCGCCAGCAGGCGGTCCTGGTGCCGCAGCAGGGCGTGACCCGCGACCCCAAGGGCGAGGCGACCAGCTGGGTGGTGGGCGAGGGCGACAAGATCGAGCTGCGCCATATCAAGGCCACCCGCACCGTGGGCAACCAATGGCTGGTCGAGTCGGGCCTGAAGGCCGGCGAGCGGGTCGTCACCGAAGGCGTGCAGAGCGTGCGCCCCGGGATCGTCGTCAAGCCCGTGGCCGCCGGCAACGTCGCCCCCGTGCAGTCCATCGTCAGTTCCCAGTAATAGCGCAGCCCCGGCATCGCCCCCACTACTCGGTAAATCCCCATGTCATCGTTTTTCATTAACAGGCCCATCTTTGCCTGGGTGATCGCCATCGTGATCATGCTGGCCGGCGTCTTCAGCATCCTGAAGCTCCCGGTCAACCAGTACCCCAACATTGCCGCCCCCGCAGTGAGCATCACCGTGGTCTACCCCGGTGCCTCGGCGCAGACCGTCCAGGACACCGTGGTGCAGGTGATCGAGCAGCAACTGAACAACCTCGACGGGCTGCGCTACATCTCCGCTGAAAGCAACAGCGATGGCAGCATGAGCATCATCGTCACCTTCGACCAGGGCACCGACCCGGACATCGCCCAGGTGCAAGTGCAGAACAAGCTGCAGCTGGCGACCCCGCTGCTGCCCGAGGAGGTGCAGCGTCAGGGCCTGCGCGTGGCCAAGTACCAGATTAACTTCATGCTGGTGGTCGGCCTGTACTCCGAAGACGGCAAGATGGACAACTTCGATCTCGGCAACTACATCGTCTCCAACCTCAAGGATCCGATCACCCGGGTCAAGGGCGTGGGCGACTACCAGATGCTGGGGGCGCAATACGCCATGCGCATCTGGACCGATCCGCAGAAACTGCTCGGCTACCAGCTGACACCCCAGGACGTGATCGACGCGGTCAGGTCGGAGAACGTCCAGGTTTCGTCCGGCTCGCTGGGCGGCCTGCCGACGCACCAGGACGTGCAGCTCAACGCCACCGTGCTGGGCATGTCGCGGATGAAGACAGCCGACGAATTCCTCGAGATCCTGCTCAAAGTCAACCCGGACGGTTCCCAGGTTCGCCTTAAGGATGTCGCCACCGTCGGCCTGGGCGCCGAGGACTTCTCCATCAGCGGCACCCACAACGGCAAGCCCGCCGCGGCCATCGCCCTGCGCCTGGCCACCGGCGCCAACCTGCTCGACACCGTGCAGCGGGTGCGCGACACCGTGGACGAGCTCAAGCCGTTCCTGCCACCGGGGGTCAAGGTCGCCTACCCGTACGACACCTCGCCAGCGGTGGGCGCCTCGATCCACGAAGTGGTCAAGACGCTGTTCGAAGGCATCGTCCTGGTGTTCCTGGTGATGTACCTGTTCATGCAGAACCTGCGCGCCACCCTGATCCCGACCCTGGCTGTGCCGGTGGTACTTCTGGGCACCTTCGGTGTACTGGCGGCGTTCGGCTTCACCATCAACATCCTGACCATGTTCGGCATGGTCCTGGCGATCGGCCTGCTGGTGGACGATGCCATCGTCGTGGTGGAAAACGTCGAGCGGGTGATGGTCGAGGACAAACTGTCCCCCCGCGAAGCCACGCGCAAGTCCATGGGCCAGATCCAAGGTGCGCTGGTGGGCATCGCCATGGTGCTCTCGGCGGTGTTCGTGCCGATGGCCTTCTTCGGCGGCGCGACCGGCATCATCTACCGACAGTTCTCCATCACCATCGTCTCGGCGATGGCGCTGTCGGTGCTGGTCGCAATGATCTTCACCCCGGCGCTGTGCGCGACCCTGCTCAAGCCGATCGGGCACGACCACCACAAGAAGAAAGGCTTCTTTGGCTGGTTCAACCGTACCTTCGACCGCAACGCGGACCGCTACAAGGTCGGGGTGCTCGGCATTGCCAAGCGCAAGGCGCTGTTCTTGGCCATCTACGGGTTGATTGTGGTCGCCCTGTGCTGGCTGTTCCCGAAGATCCCGACCTCGTTCCTGCCACCGGAGGACCAGGGCACCCTGTTCGTCCAGGTGCAGATGCCCACCAACACCAGTGCCGAGCGCACTCAGGTGGTACTCAATGAGATCCGCGACTACCTGCTCGAGGACGAGCATGGGGTGGTCGACAGCGCCTACACCGTGAATGGCTTTAACTTCGCCGGCCGTGGCCAGAGCTCGGGGATGCTGTTCGTCAATCTCAAGCGCTGGGAAGAGCGTAGCGACCCGCGCGGCACCGAGATATTCGCTTTGGCCCAGCGCCTGCAAGCACGTGGCGCACAGATCAAGGATGGTACCGTCATCGCCATCGTGCCGCCGGCGATCTTGGAAATGGGGAATGCAATGGGCTTCGACTTCTACCTGCAAGACCGAGCGGGCCTGGGGCACGAGAAGCTGATCGAGGCACGCAACCAGTTCCTGCAGATGGCAGCCGCAGATCCTGTGCTGACCAATGTGCGTCCTAACGGCTTGAGCGACGAGCCGCAGTATCAAATCGTTATCGACAAGGAAAAAGCCCGCGCACTGCAGGTGAGCATCGCCGATATCAACAACACCATGAGCACGGCCTGGGGCTCGGCCTACGTCAACGACTTCGTCGATCGGGGCAGGGTGAAGAAGGTCTACGTGCAGGGTGAAATCAGCTCGCGCATCGCGCCGGAAGATTTCGATAAGTGGTATGTGCGCAACGCCGAGGGGGAGATGGTCAAGTTCTCATCCTTCGCCAACGGCTACTGGACCTACGGCTCGCCGAAGCTCGAGCGTTTCAACGGCGTCTCCGCAGTGCAGATCCAGGGCGAGCCCGCGCCAGGCTACAGCTCAGGTGACGCCATGCAGGCAGTGGCGCGAATCGTCGCCAAACTGCCCGAGGGAATTGGCCTGCAGTACACCGGCATGTCTTACGAGGAACGCCTGTCCGGCTCCCAGGCGCCGGCCCTGTACGCGGTGTCGGTACTGATTGTGTTCCTGTGCCTGGCAGCCCTCTATGAGAGCTGGTCGGTACCGTTGGCGGTGATCATGGTCGTGCCGCTGGGCGTTATCGGCGCGGTGCTGGCGACCTTGGGCCGGGGCCTGGCCAACGACGTGTTCTTCCAGGTTGGCCTTTTGACCACCGTTGGCTTGTCGGCGAAGAACGCCATCCTGATCGTCGAGTTCGCCAAGGCGTTGCACGAGCAAGGCATGCCCCTGCTGCAGGCAGCGGCGGAAGCGGCGCGTCAGCGTCTGCGCCCGATCATCATGACCTCCCTGGCCTTCGTGCTTGGTGTACTGCCCCTGGCGATCTCCACTGGCCCGGGCTCGGGTAGCCAGCATTCCATCGGCACCGGCGTGGTGGGCGGCATGCTGACCGCGACCTTCCTGGCGGTGTTCTTCGTGCCGTTGTTCTTCGTGGTGATCACCAACCTGTTCATCCGCAAAGCGCGCCAAGCCGATGGTCAGGCCCAAGGAGAGCAAGCATGAACCACGGCAAACTGAAAACCGCCCTGGCCCTGGCCGTCGGGCTGCTGGGTGGCTGCTCGTTGATTCCGGACTACCAGCGCCCGCCGGCGCCGGTGGCCGACAGCTGGAGCGGCGCTCCCGCCGACGCGCAGGCGGTGCTGCCCTGGATGAGCTTCTTCAAGGACGACCAGCTCAAGGGGCTGATCGGCGAGGCGCTGGCCAATAACCGCGACCTACGGGTGTCGCTGCTCAACATCGAGAAGGCGCAGGCGCAGTACCGCATTCGGCGTGCCGACCTGCTGCCGTCGATCGACGCCAATTTGTCCGGCACCCACCAGCGCACGCCGGCGGACCTGTCCCTTGACGGTCGCACGCAGACCAGTCACCGGTATGATGCCGGTGTCGGTTTCGCCTCGTACGAGGTGGATTTCTTTGGTCGCGTGCGCAGCCTGAACGAGCAGGCGCTAGAGGCCTACCTGCAGACCGTCGAGGCGCAGCGCAGTGCGCAGGTCGCCCTGGTATCCGAAGTCGCCAACGCCTACTACCAGTTGCAGGCGGACCTGCAGTCGCTGGCATTGAGCGACCAGACCCTTGAAAGCCAACACCAGAGCTACCTGACCATCCGCAGCAGCTACCAGGAGGACGTGGCGACCGAACTGGACCTGAGCCAGGCGGAGAGCACCGTACGTTCGGCCCAGGCCAGCCAAGCCCGCTACCACCGCCTGGTGGAGCAGGACCGCAACGCACTGGTGTTGCTGGTGGGCAAGCCGCTGGCGCCCGTGCAGCTGGCCCTGGCAGCTTCGGACACGCCGGAGCTCGACACCGCGCTGCCGGCCGGCCTGCCGTCTCAGGTGCTGACCCGGCGTCCGGACATCCTCGCCGCCGAGCATGCGCTCAAGGCCGCCAACGCCAACGTCGGCGCCGCCCGGGCGGCGTTCTTCCCGAACATCAGCATGACCGCCTCGGCCGGTTCGGCCAGCGGACAGCTGGGCGACCTGTTCGCCGGTGGGCAGGGCGCCTGGAGCTTCGTGCCCTCGATCAACGTGCCGATCTTCAACTGGGGGCGCAACCAGGCCAACCTCGACGTGGCCAAGGTGCAGACCTTGATCGAGGTGGCCAATTACCAGAAGGCCATCCAGCAGGCATTCCGCGAAGTGGCTGACGGCCTGGTCGCGCGCGGCAAGCTGGACAGCCAGGTCACCGCCCAGGAACTGCTGGTCAAGGCCAATGCCCGTAGCCACGACCTGGCCCGGCTACGCTACGAGACCGGCGTGGACACCTACCTGAACAGCCTGGACGCCCAGCGCAACCTGTACGCCTCGCAGCAGGAACTGGTCGACACGCGCCTGGCGCGCAGCCAAAACCTGATCGCGCTGTACAAGGCCCTTGGGGGGGGAAGCGAATGATGCCGCCACGGAGTGCCTTGCGATGAGACGGACCAAGATCCAGATGGAGCGGACACGGCAACGCCTGCTGGATGCCGCCGAGTGCGTGTTCAGCGATCAGGGCTTCGCCGCCGCGAAACTAGAGGCGATCGCCGACGCCGCCGGCCTCAGCCGGGGCTCGATCTACTGGCACTTCAAGGGCAAGTCCGAACTGCTGGAGGCCGTCGTCGACCGCGCCTGGTTCCCCTGGGACGTGCTCCCGGTCGACAAGACCGAGGTGGAGCGCCTGCCGAGCATCGCGGAGATGGCCGGCGCGCTCGGGCAGGGCGTCCAGCGCACCCTGTTCGAGCCGCGCCTGCGCAGGAGCGCGTTAATCCTGCTGCAGGCGCGCGAGCTGCGCGGCGTGAGCGAGCGGGTGCTGCTGCGCCTGCAAGGCATGCAGCAGCGTATCGGTCGGCATGTATCCATGGTCGTCGAGCAGTCCGCAGGCCGCGGTGACAGCGGCGTGCAGGGCAGGGCGGTGGGCACGTTCATCTTCGGCGCCCTCAGCGAGGCCCTTATGCTGGGGCGGCCTGGGGAGCACGGGCTGGTCGGGCAGGAGGTGGAGCGGTTCGTCCTGAGGTTGCTCATGCCGGCCGTCGCGGAACGACACTCGGATCGATGATCCGCGGTAGCGCGCTTGCCGGTGATGCTGCCTGCGTGCTGCCTGGCACGGGCTTCGTTCGTCATCCGGGCGGTGAGGCGTTCCGACAAGCCCGCTCCTGGGTTCGCAATGGCAGTTGCACTGCCGCTCTCCGACAAGCCGGCCACTCCTGAGCCGTCAATCGAGATTATGTGGAGTTCGCCCACTCGACCACCGGGTCGAGAACGAGGCGGATAAGCCGCAGACAGGTACGGTGGCCCTTCAGAACCGGCCAAAACCACTCTCTGAATAATGAGACTTATCCAGTACTCCGCATAAGGCGCATGCGCGGCGCAAGTTCGTCGAAACGCAAAAGGTGCAACTCAAGGGCAAACCGGGCGTGCTGATATCGCGTTGGGGATGATGATCAACAAGCTCTACGGCGTCGAGCGCGAACTCAAGGATGTCAGCGATGAACAGCGCTACCGGGGCCGCCAGCAGCACAGCCCACCGCTCCTCGATCAGCTCAAGACCTAGCTGAAGAAAACCCAGCCGCAGGTCACGGCGCAGAAAGCCCTGGGCAAAGCAGTGAACTACCTTGCGAGCAACTGGAGCGGACTTGAACGCTACATCGAGGCCGGCCATCTGCCGATCGATAACAATGCAGCCGAGCGGCCCATCCGGGCCCTTTGTTACCGGTCGTAAGAACTGGCTGTTCAGCGACACGCCGAAAGGAGCGACTGCTAGCGCCCAGCTCTACAGCCTGGTCGACCCCCCCCAAGACCAATGGCCAGTTGCCCTACGCCTGGCTGCGCTATGTCGTCGAGCGCCTGCAGCTGGCCAACAGCGTTGAGGACTACGAGGCGCTGCTGCCGTGGAACTGCCAGCCAACGACGCACTGTAAAACGCAAAACCCCTCCAGAGGGAGGGTTGATGGAGAGCTTACTTTCCAGCATTGAGGCGATGAACCAGCAGATCGCCACTGCCGCCGAACAGCAGAGCGCCGTGGCCGAGCAAGTTGGTCGGAGTATGGAGCGGGTGCGCGACGTAGTTGAGGATGGCGCACGCGCCCTTACTGAGCTGCAGCACGCCAGTCAAGAGCTACAGGAGGTCGGCGAGCATCTCAACGACGCGGTAGGGCACTTTCGCACGTGAGAGGGGCAGGGACGTAAAGCGTCACTTGGCGCAGTAAACGTTTTTTGCGGTCGAACAAATGGGTGCCAAGTAAGGCATTGAGCAGGACGGTTACGAATGCTTGATTTGTTTCGTACCGTCCTCAACTCTGACTCGTATGAATAGCTATGTGACCTTTTTGACGCGGTAATCAAGTCGAGCTCGAGTTATCCCAAGAAGGGCAGCCGCCCGGGAAATATTGCCACCGCTATGCTTGACGGCTGCTCGGGTGATGGCGTCTTGCACTTGGTCCAAGTTAACAGGCCCTTGATGTACCATCTGCTCGGCAATTTCATCTAATGAGAGAGCTTTAGGGTTAGCATTCTCAGCCGCGTTCCGCATCAGCTCACTACTCAAGGTTAGATCACCTTTCTGGTTGAGGCTTAGGAAGTCTTGTGTGGTGAGGGTGCCTTCAATCGTCGTTAAATGGTGAGTGTCCAAAAAGTCGACGTCTTGAGCCATGATTATGGCTCTCTCGATCACATTCTCCAGCTCTCGAATGTTGCCCGGCCAGTCATGGTGAATAAGTACCTGCATGGCGGCATATGATATGCCTTTTAACTTACGTGCGTGGCGCTTAGAAAATCGGGAAATGAGTGCTCTGGTAATGAGTTGAATGTCATCGCGGCGTTCCCGCAGAGGGGGAATTTGGATGGGAAAGACGTTCAGTCGATAGTAAAGATCCTGTCGAAAGTGGCCATCTTGGACGGCTTTTCTCAGATCAACATTCGTTGCGGCAATCAGTCGGACACTGGTGTGGATTGTCCGATTGCTGCCGAGACGTTCTAGTTCACCATTCTGAAGTACACGGAGAAGTTTACTTTGAGCGGTCATGCTTAGAGTGGCAATTTCGTCAAGGAAGAGAGTCCCTTGATGAGCTGCCTCGAAACGTCCCTCTCGCGTAGTGGTAGCACCTGTAAAGGCTCCGCGCTCGACGCCAAACAGCTCCGACTCGATTAATTGATCTGGTATAGCGGCACAGTTCACTTCAACGAAGGCCTGGCCAGCGCGGCTGCTCAAACGGTGGATCTCACGGGCAATAAGACTCTTGCCGCTCCCGCTTTCTCCAAGTAAAAGAACTGTCGCATCGGTCTCCGCCACACAAGCTGTTTTATGACGGAGCACCTTGAACACTGCCGATGAACCAATGACGAGCTCGCCTCCCTGATCATCATCGGGAATAGGGTGCGTGGCGATCTGAGATTGCTCCGACTGATTGGGTGCCCACATTTCGGCGGGCTTCGCTTGGATGCGGCAATGAGGGTGTCCCATCGCTTGGCATTCGAGCTCTTCCACGACGATAGGTTTTCCAGCGCATGTGCTTAGATACCCTGAACAATACGCAACGGAAAACCAACACACCGCATTTGAGCTGACACCGTTCATAGCTAAATGAATTTCAGCTTCGATGGAGTTCTGCCAGTAGGCTTCTGCACGATAGTCCGTGTTCTTCATATCGAACGCATTTAGTGCCGACGATCCAATTTGCATCGATGTTACAAATCCTTGCAAAGCGTGCAAGACACCACCTGCGTAAATCTGCTTTTCAATAGAGGATAAACCTTCCTTTTTTACAATCATTTCTGCATCGCGTTGACCGGTGGTGAATCCGATACGAGTCAGAAATTCCCGCGAGTAGTCTGGGCCAGAATAGGCCTGTAAGTCCTTGTATATGTCTTTCAGTGTTTCCATTTGTAGGAGCACGCATCGGCTTTCGTCCAGCCAGATACGCCCTTCGTTGGGAGAAAAGTGCAGTTTGGAAACTAAAGCATGTACTTCGGGAAGTGCAAGGTCGGCAACGATGGAGCGGTCTTCACTGTTACTATTTTTATTAGATTTCATGGTGATGGCTCAGGTCAGGTAGGAATGGATAAGGTTCTCGTAGGTTTTAATAATTTTATTAATTTGTGCTGATGGGGTTCAGAATATGGTGAATCCTGCCCGCCTGAGTAGGTGCATTCTGGCATCTGCTGACGAGCCCATATGCCCTTCAGTCTCACTGCTTGCTGGGTGCATGGATCGGCTGTCGCCTAGCCAGATGCCTCCTTCGCAGGGGGAAGGGGTGAGACTGGACCCAAAAGATGGATTTCAGGGAGCGACAGTCGGTAATGATGGTGCGGTCTTCACGAATTTTATTTTAGATTTCATGGTGATAGCTCAGGTTAGGTAGGAATAGATAGGGCTCTCGTATATTTAATAAATTTATTAAATGGTTGCGATGGGGTTTCATAATATGGTGAAGCTTGCCCTCTCTGGCAAGTGCATTTCGGCACCTCCTGGCGGCCTCCGAGGGAGGGTACTGCCGTCCGGAACTAGGCTTTCGGGCGCTTTTTAGAATGAAAATCCTTATAAAACAGTATGTTGTCTTTCCCTGTGAGAGGCCGCTTAGTCAACTTGGCACGGTATTGGCTAAGAGCCCTGCAAGGCAGCTGTGAGGTTTCTTCGACATTGCTGCCTATTAAAGCTATATGAGAGCGGAGATGTGATAACAATGATTTCAAATCTCGGATATATCGTTTTAGGGGTGAGTGATCTCGATGCGTGGGAGCGGTTCGCTGTAGATGTTGTTGGTCTGCAGGTTGGCGCTCGTGAAGCGGGTGTCAGTCTTGGCCTGCGAATGGATAGCTTTGAACAGCGTATTCTGCTGCAGTCGAATAATGCCGATGACATGATCGCCGCTGGCTGGGAGTTCGACACGGAAGAGGCCCTGTTGGGTTATGTTGCAGGTTTACGAGAGCACGGTGTAGAAGTGCGTGACGCCTCGGCCGAGTTGGCAAGTGTGCGCAGGGTCGAATGCGTATTCTCATGCAGTGATGATAATGGCATGTTCCATGAGTTTTATTTTGGTGCCCGGCGCGCAGCGCTGTCGGATGTATTTCGCTCGAAGGTCTTGTGCGGGCCTTTTGTGACGGGACGGCTGGGCGTTGGTCACTTTGTCGCGGTGGATAAGTCCGGTGGGGCCACCACTGATTTTTACGAGTGCATCCTTGGGGTAAAACTCAGTGACTACATCAGTGGTGAAGTGGTGCTTGGCAAAGAAATGGAGGTGAAGTTCTTCCATTCTGCCACGGGACGCCATCATTCGGTTGCAACGGCAGAAGTTCCGTTCCCTGTTTCCAAGATCATCCATCACATCATGGTTGAGTTTGCCAACATGAATGATGTCGGGCTTGCCTATGATCGTTGTGTCGCAGCGGGAGTTCCAATTGAAATGGAGTTTGGCCATCATCCCAATGATGGAATGTTCTCGTTTTACGCAAAAACACCTTCTGGCTTCCTCCTGGAGTTTGGCTTCGGCGGGTTGGTTATTGATGATGCCACCTGGGAGGTCAGGCGTTATAGCCAGTTAAGCGATTGGGGACATAGGCATCCCCCCCGGGGCTAGGGAGAAATCCAACTGGACGAACAGCGCGTGCTGCCAACGGGCCTCATTCTGACACGTATGTTCTTTCATTCAGTCTAGAAATCGCTTAACTGCAGTTTGTTGGCTGATCTAGGTTTTCTGCGAAAGGTATGAGTTGTTTGTGGATAACTCGCAGGCTTGAGTCTGGTTCGGTCTGAATATTGATTCGTGGTCATAAGTAAAAGTTGATTATTTGCATGTCGGCCCAATCTCCTTAAGCGGGTTATCGTCGGTGCTTTAATTATTTTTGCAACTTATGATTGTCAAAATTAAATAAAAACAACAGGAAAATCGTTATGTCGAATTCTGCGGAAACTGATGTTCTTATCGTGGGTGCTGGTCCGGCCGGTGCTATGTCGGCTGCTCTGTTGGCGGGTCTGGGTGTCCGCAGTCTGATGATTAATAGACGGCGCTCCACTTCAACAGGTCCTAGGTCGCACATTACTAATCAGCGCACGATGGAAATTCTGCGTGATCTTGGCTTGGAAGAGTCGGCGAAGTCGCTTTCGGTGCCAAAGGAATATATGGGTGAGCATGTTTATGCCGCCAGTTTAGCAGGCGAGGAGTTTGGACGAATTCCAGCGTGGGCATCTCATCCTCAGGCGCACGCAGAACACGAACTGGCCAGCCCAACAAGATACTGTGATTTGCCGCAGTTGTATTTTGAGCCGCTGTTGGTAAGTGAGGCTGCTCTGCGCGGTGCGGACGTCCGCTTCCTGACGGAATACCTGGGTCATTTTGAAGACCAAGACGGTGTAACCGCGCGACTGTTTGATCACGTAAGTGGCGTCGAGTATGAGGTGCGTGCGAAATATATCATTGGTGCGGATGGGGCTCGCTCGTTAGTTGCGCAAAACGCCGGTTTGCCGTTTGAAGGGCAGATGGGCATCGGTGATTCCGGGTCGATAAACATTGAGTTCAGCGCTGATTTATCATCGCTGTGTGAACATCGTAAAGGCGACATGTACTGGATGTTCCGCGCTGGCAGCGGGATCAATGGTGTCGGCGTCGCAGCACTGCGAATGATTCGGCCCTGGAATAAGTGGATGTGTGTTTGGGGGTATGAAAAGTCAAAAGGCACGCCCGAGATCACCAAGGAAGAAGCCAAAAAAATTATCCATGAGATAATCGGTACGGATGAAATTCCGGTTGAGGTTGGCCCTATTTCAACCTGGACGATCAATCAGCAATATGCCGTGCGCAACACCGCCGGGCGAGTCTTCTGCATGGGCGATGCCGTTCATCGTCATACGCCGATGGGGGGGCTTGGGCTCAATACGTCCGTCCAGGATGCTTACAATCTATCCTGGAAGATTGCTCTGGTGCTCAAAGGCAAGGCTGCGCCGACATTGTTGGACTCTTACGACGCGGAACGGTCGCCCGTGGCGAAACAGATCGTCGAGCGAGCCTATAAGAGTCTTTCCACATTTCCTCCTGTTTTCGAGGCGCTCTGTCTTCCACCGGTTCCGACAGAGGCGGAAATGGCGGAAGCTCTGGTGCGTCTCAAGGATGCAAGTGAGGAGGGGGCGAAGCGGCGCGCTGCACTTCGTAAGGCCATGGATGCGACCATCATCGGGCTTGGCGGCGGGCACGGTGTCGAGCTGAATCAACGCTATGTTTCCCGCGCGGTGTTCCCCGACGGCACGCCTGATCCGGGGTTTGTTCGTGATAAAGAGTTTTTCTATCAGTCGAGTACACGCCCTGGTGCGCATTTACCGCATGTTTGGCTTACCGAGAATCAGCGGCGGATCTCTACCCTGGACTTGTGTGGGAAAGGCCGCTTCACCCTGTTGACAGGGCTTTCCGGAATTGCCTGGAAGCACGAGGCCGAACGGGTTTCGCAGTCTCTTGGGATTGATCTAAAGGTATGCGTAATCGGCCCGGGCCAGGCGTTCGTGGATACCTATGGTGAGTACGCCAATATATCCGAGATAGACGAAAGTGGCGCATTGCTCGTACGGCCGGACATGTTTATCGCGTTTCGCGCGAAAGACGCATCTCAGAAAAGTCTTGAGCAGCTGATCGTGGCGATGAGGAACATCCTTGGGCGGGCATAATCGGTTGTGTGAACCCCTCTATTGAATCCCGGTAAAGCAAACAACAAACGCCCCGACTTAGTTTGGGGCGTTTGTCATTTGGATACTGAAAAATCTGGAGGCAGGGGGACATCCGCCGTACGTAAGCGCTCCTAAACCTCATCTACAAATAATCCCCAGGCCAGCCAATGCTGTGCACCAATTTCTTTCTGGAGCCAGCCGTTATGATGCGCCCCGACGCAAAAGTCGAAAAAGTCTACCTCTACCCCAAAAGCCGGTGGATTTTCGGAAATGCATCGACGGCCTGGTCGCCCTGGTCGAGCTGGACATCAAAGTAGCTGTGTTCGACCCGGTACTGTTCGTCTGTCTCAACAAGTCACGTAACCGGGTGAAACTTTTGTAGTGGGAGCGCGACGGCTTCTGTTTGTGGCTCAAGCGCCTTGATGAGCGGTTCAAAACATCACCAGACGATCAAGAGGAAGTCCATCGTACTAAAGGTTCAGAAACTGAACTGGCTGCTGGATGGATGACCTCTGGCGCAACCGCCCACCAGGTTTTGACGCCGCGTTTCGTGACCTGGGCCGGAATAATCCACGGCATGATTTCCGTGCCCGAAACCTTTCCAGACGACCCTATTTTGCTGAAGCAGCTTCTGCTGTCGCTGCATGAGCAGATGTCTTCGAAGGACAAGGAAATAACCGCCAAGGACGGGCAGATCGAGCACCTGCGCGAACAAAATGCGCTGTTGATCCGAAAGCGCTCCATAAACCCGTCGTACCGTCTTGATGGTGTGTTGCTCAAAGCCTTCGATGGCTTCTTGGTATGCCGGATAGGTGGTCTATGCATTGTCAGTCGCGCCTCCAGACAGTTTGTCTAGGCGCTTGTGCCGTGAGGCCTTTGGCCGCATCAGCACAGCCGGGGTGAGTGCTCTGAAGGTGGTACCTCAGTTGGTCGCTCTTGAGGCGCTGCAGTGGATGACATGTAGGCCTGGCTTCAGAATTAGATGATATGGAATCAATGGCACTGATCTTGGATTCATAAAATTATGAATATTGCTGCATTCCTTGTCTACGTTAGCACCTGATCTCAAGCTCCTGGGAGCGCTCGCTCTTACCTCTTTACTCTTTTTTTTTTAAAAAAGCAATATAAAACAATAGCTTATGTTTATGCTTGGGCGTGATCCTGATTACTTGGCGCGATATTGGCATTGATGCTTGTACGTCGCGCATCTGTAAGGTTTTTCGATAGCGGGTTGCTGCTCTGAGCGAAACGGACTCTGACCTTTAGGCCGCATAGTTCTAAAGGTTTGGCTCCTCAGTAGGTGAAAATATTTGCTCGCTTATCTTTATTGGCCTGTGTGCATGGTGCTGCAACGGATGCTAATTACCGCTCCCCACGTAGGAGCGGAAACTAAATACCCTCGATATATGAGGGGCAGTTAAATTTAGGGCCGGCAGGCTCATTGAATGGATGGACCTATGCCAAAATACACTGAAGCTGGAACTAGCAACTACCTAGTCATTGACGAACCAGGGCTGAGTAATTTTCGTCTTCATTACAACGAGGCCGGGCAAGGCGAAGCCGTGATCATGCTGCATGGTGGTGGCCCTGGTGCGAGCGGATGGAGCAATTACTACAAGAATATCGAGCCTCTGGCTGATGCTGGTTTTCGAGTGATCTTGCTTGATTGTCCCGGCTTCAATAAAACGGACGAAGTCGTTACCGATACTCAGCGGGGCTTGTTGAATGCTCGTGCGGTCAAGGGGCTCATGGATGGCTTGTCCATCGAGAAAGCTCACTTAGTGGGTAATTCCATGGGTGGAGCTACGGCACTGAATTTTGCGCTCGAATTCCCGGACCGACTTGATCGGTTGGTTCTGATGGGGCCTGCGGGGATGGGTAAGAGCCTGCTTCAGCCGAATCCTCAGGAAGGCCTCAGGCATATGTTTCGACTATACAGTGATCCAACGCCGGCCAACTTTGCTGAGATGTTGAATGTATTCGTATTCGACCCCTCTGCTATTACGGAGGAGTTGCGGCAAGATCGCTGGAATAACATACGTTCTCGTCCTGAACATCTTAAGAATTTTGTTGCGAGTTCTAAGGTGACTCCGGTAACTGCATGGGATGTAGTCGATCAGGTGCACAAGATCCCCAATAAAACTTTGGTCACATGGGGGCGGGACGATCGTTTTGTACCGCTGGACAATGGTCTGAAACTTATCAACTTCATGCCTGATGCACAGTTGCATGTGTTTTCACGTTGTGGTCATTGGGCCCAATGGGAACATGCCGATGCCTTTAATCGGCTGGTGATTGATTTCTTTCGTAACTGAATCTGTCACATAGAGGATGAAAGCCCCGGCTGTGGGTCGGGGATTTTCTTGTGCTTCACGCTTCACATCTCATAAATAGAATAAAAGAGATATATATGTCTAATGGCAATTATCAGGTCAGTCACGCATGCCGTCAGTGGCCTTGCGCAGCATCGCTAAAAATCGAGGGGCTCTCCGCCGCAATCGCCACTCTTATAATTGGCGCTGCCATTCCATTTGGCACCGCCCACGCATTTGAAGTGGAAAACGATGGCGACTTTAGGATTCGCTGGGACAACACCATTAAATATACGGCGGCCTGGCGGATAAGGGATGCAGATCCAAAAATCGCTAATCAGCGTGGCGCTCAGCCTGGAACGGACTTCGGTGATCTTGGGATCAAGAAAGGACTGATCAATAATCGATTTGATATTCTTTCCGAGTTGGACGTTGCCTATGAGGATGTCGGTTTCCGTGTATCGGGTGCTGGCTGGTATGACGATGTTTATGCGGATGGTCGTAACGACTTCCCCAAAGATGGAAACTTGCCAAACACGGTTGCTGCGGCGGCGGGGGGGGCTAATAACAGGCTTCCGAGCGCGTCCAAGAGGGTTATGGGCGAAGATGCAGAAATTGCGGATGCTTTCGTATACGGAAAACGCGAAATTGGCGACCAAACGCTCACACTACGCGCAGGTCGGCATACGCTAATATATGGCGAGTCGCTTTTTCTCGGGGTAAATGGTATTGCTGCCGCGCAAACGCCTGTGGACGCTGTGAAAGCACTTTCCCTACCAAATGTGCAGTTTAAGGAAATTGCCATTCCTGTTAATCAAGTATCCGGTACCTTATCCCTATCTGATAACGTAAGTATTGGTTCCTATCTGCAGTTTCAATGGAAAGAAAGCCGGCTTCCTGGAGTTGGCAGTTATTTCAGTCCTGTGGATTTTGTCGGACCAGGTGGTGATTTACTCATTCATCCATTTGCAGCTATGGCGCCGGATGGGTCACCTTTCGCAACACGGGGAAAAACCTACCACGGTGATGATAACGGTCAGTGGGGTATGCAAGTGAAAATCCAGCATGGTGATGTGGACTACGGGATCTATGCGGCCCAATACGACGACAAGTCACCAATCCCTGTATTAAATATTCCGTCTATCGCTGCCGGTGAAGGCGTTCTGGGGGGCGGCACCTACAACCTCATGTACGCCAAGAATATTAGGGTTTACGGTGCAAGTGCGTCGACTGTGTTCAATGACGTTAACGTTGCAGCTGAAATCTCGACCCGACGAAATGTGCCATTGGTTATTCCAGGTGATGTAATCCTGAATACCTCCGTACCCAATGCTGATAATGATGGAAATGCCCCTTATGCACGTGGTAACTCCCTGCATGTCAATCTTTCGGCTATATCGGTTCATCCAGCTAATCGCCTATGGGATGCGGCCAGCATTGCATCCGAACTTGCCTTCAACCGCCTCCTGAGCGTTACTCACAAACCGTCGCAGACATTCTTCGAGTCGCAAAATACGACTCATACACGTGATGCATTGGCGATGCGTACGGTGCTGCAGATGCAGTATTTTCAAGTCCTTCCATCCGTTGACTTGGAGATACCAATTGGCATCGGTTATGGCATAAGCGGACGGTCTGCGGTAGTGAATCTCAGTCCCGAGCACGGGGGCGATTTTAGCATCGGTGCGAATGCAACAATCGATCATAGCTGGCGGGTTGGGCTTAACTATACGCATTATTATGGAAGTTCTGGTGCTGCTACTTCCAAGAATTCTGTTGGGCCCTATGCATCCTATGATCAATATCACAATGATCGCGATTTTATTGCCTTCTCGGTTCAGCGTACTTTTTAATAATAAGGTGGTGAGTATGATGACTAAAAATATTGTAATCGTCGCAGTATTTTCAATACTGATTCCAGTGGTCGCTTTGGCGGCGGTTTCTCCACGAGAGGCAGAGCAACTTAAAGGCAACCTGACTCCTCTTGGGGCTGAGAGAGCAGGGAATTCGGATGGCTCTATTCCTGAGTGGCGGGGGGGGTACGTTACTCCAATTCCAGGATCTGGCAGTGGTAAGTATCCTGATCCCTTCTCTGAAGAAAAGCCGATTGTAAGCATCACAGAGAAGAACGTGGGTCAGTATGCGGATAAGTTGTCCGATGGGGTTGTCGCGCTGTTGAAAAAGTATCCGAGTTATCGTGTAGATGTTTATCCGACACATCGTACTGCAGGGGCTCCCGTGTGGGTCTATGACAATACGTTCAAAGCGGCTACTCAGGCCAAGCTGACCCCCGACGGCCTCAGCTTCACCGGGGCATGGGGGGCAGTGCCGTTTCCGATTCCACGTAATGGCAACGAAGTGATGTGGAATCATCTCGTCAGGCCCCATCCTGCGTCTGTAGATGTTGATTTTCGTGTTTTTGTTGGGACCCCGGACGGGAAGCGATCCATGGCCTCAAAGGCGGTGATTAATGAGCAGTCTAACTATTACGTGAAAGATGGTAGTGCTGAGCAGTACAATGATGTTTATCAGTTTTATCGATTTAACATCACTGCTCCTAGCTTCAAGGCGGGCGAGCGGGTGCTCGTGCATGAGACTTTGGATATGGATAAGGAGCCACAAGCGTGGCAATACCTTGTTGGACAGCGTCGTGTCCGCCGAGCACCAACACTCAGCTATGACACTCCTGACTTCATGGCATCGGGGGCAAACTACTTCGACGAAATCTACGGTCTGCGTAGCCGTCTAGATCGGTACGACTGGAAGCTCGTTGGCAAGCACGAGATGTATATACCCTACAATAATAATCGGTTTTTTGCAGCTGGCGATGAAAAGGCTTTTGTACCCTTTCACACGAATCCTGACCACGTGCGCTGGGAACTGCACCGTGTTTGGGAGGTGGAGGCCACTCTTGCATCGGGTAAGCGACATGCTGTTCCGAAGCGTCGCTTTTACATCGATGAGGATAGTTGGGCAATTCTCTTGGTGGATGGCTATGATGCCGAGGGCAAGCTGTGGAGAACGTCTCAGGTCATGAACATGATCGTTCCTGAGGCAGAGATGCTCGCAACAAACTTCACCGCTGTTTACAATCTAGAGGCAAATACGCTCGCGGCACTTCAGTACGTAGATACTCTTAAGATTATCCCTCCGCGTAAGACGGGCTACTTCAGCCCCAACGCCATGGCCAGCGATACTGCCCGGTAAATAATGAGATTAGCAAAGTATTCCCGATAGGTGGATTTTCTATCGGGGAGCTTTGGTTTGAGGTCTACACACACCATCATTTTACTATGCGAACTTCTCTGGAAACTTTCGATGATGTCATTTCTATCACGTATTGTATGGGGAAGAGGTGCTATTTTGGCCATAGCCTTTGCATCCTCTATATTGCACGCCAGCAGTGGCTGGGCGGACAGTCTTCTTGAACAGCCTGCCCCAAAGGTAATCGGGGTGCATCCGGTCGTACAGCTAGCTGTCGTAAATGCTGGAACCAGAATTGTTTCAGTTGGTGAGCGTGGAGTTGTATTGTTATCTGATGATCAAGGTAAATCATGGCGTCAGGGATATGTTCCTGTTTCGACAACACTAACACAAGTGACATTCATCGATTCAAAGAATGGATGGGCTGTCGGTCATAGTGGTGTAGTTATCCATACTTCCGATGGTGGTGAGACGTGGGTGAAGCAGCTCGACGGGATCGCGGCCGCGCAGATTGAGTTGGAGGCCGCACGCAGGAGTGCAAACAACTCCGACGAGTCGCAACGGCGTATCAGCGACGCTGAGCGCTTGGTTGCTGAAGGCGCTGATAAGCCATTCTTGGCGGTTCTTTTTTATGATATCCGGAATGGAATGATTTTCGGAGCATATGGGTTGGCTTTCTCCACTTCGGATGGTGGCAAAACCTGGAACTCATTAATGGGGAGCATGCAAGACTCGGATGGTTTCCACGTTTATAGCGCGGTGGCCGTCCAAGGAAAGTTGTACCTGGCGGGAGAGCAGGGGCTTCTTTTACAGTCTAGTGATGGGGGAAAGAGCTTTTCAAGGATCAAGTCGCCGAGTAACGCCACGATATTCGGTATAACTGCATCGCCGTCGGTCATGCTCATATACGGTCTGAAAGGGCGGCTTTACAGAAGCGATGACGGTGGGGGAAATTGGACCTGTATCGAAATGCCCGAGGCCACAATAAGTGCTAGTGTTTATGTGGCCGGCGACACATTTCTATTGGCGAACGAAAGAGGTCAGGTCTTCCGCAGTAAGGACGGCGGACGGACTTTCCTGCAGGTGCCTACGAACAATTTGGTACCTGTTACAGGCCTAGCTTTGGCTACTGATGGTGTAATCGTACATAGCGGTTTGCGCGGAGTTTCCCGTATTACCGAAATGGAACCCAGCGAGGAGTTGGCGCAATGACGGTTATGCATAACATGAGCGAGCATCCGGTAATCCAGAATATAAGTGATTTTGATGCGAGATCGGGATCTTTTTTAGAGCAATTTTTATTTAATAATCGTCTTGTGTTGCTGATTTTTTGCGGTGTGCTAACAGTTCTGCTTGGTTGGCAGGCGACTCGCCTTGAACTCGGAGCGAGTTTCGAGCGGATGATTCCAACTAACCACCCATACATTTCAAACTATCTTGCACACAGGTCCGATCTGGCTGGATTAGGCAATGTCGTTCGGATTGCGGTTGAAAATACCGATGGGACAATTTTTGATGCCGACTATCTTGAGACGGTTCGGAAACTTAATGATGATCTGTTCCTACTCCCTGGTGTTGAACGACCGTACATGAAATCCATTTGGACCCCTTCTACCCGCTGGATGGGGGTCACGGAAGATGGGTTTGAAGGGGGGGCAGTAATTGACGAGGGGTATGATGGCTCGCCTGCATCAATGGAGAGGCTGCGTACCAATATTGAGCGCTCCGGCGAGATTGGCGCGTTGGTGGCAGCTGACTTTCGTTCGAGTATCATACTTTTGCCGCTTCTTGAGCGGGATACGATTTCGGGAGGGCGCTTGGACTACCATGCGTTTTCGGAGAAACTGGAGGCGCTAAGAGCGAAGTATGAGAGCGATACGACCCACATATACATTACCGGTTTTGCAAAGATTGTCGGTGATCTAATTAGTGGCCTGTACCAGGTTATCTCTTTTTTTGCGTTGGCAGTCGTGATTTGTACGATTGTCTTGTTCGCTTATACTCGATGCTGGCGTAGTACAACTCTAGTCGTCTCGTGTTCTCTGATTGCTGTGGTTTGGCTGCTGGGTGCGTTGACCTCTCTGGGCTACGAACTCGATCCGTACTCTGTCCTCGTGCCATTTCTGGTCTTCGCCATTGGTATCAGCCACGGTGCGCAGAAGATGAACGGCATTATGCAAGATATTGGCCGTGGCACACATAAATGGATCGCGGCTCGCTATACCTTTCGCCGATTGATCTTAGCGGGTTTAACAGCCTTGATGGCGGATAGCGTCGGGTTTGCGGTGTTGATGGTGATCGATATTCCCGTCATCCAGGATCTTGCGATCACTGCAAGTCTGGGGATGGCTGCGCTCATCTTCACCAATCTGCTCCTGTTACCCATCCTTCTTTCTTTTACCGGTGTCAGTCTGAGTGCGGCGAAGCGCAGCCTCAGGGCCGAGTTGATGGATCTTTCCGATCCGGAACACAAGAAACATCCTCTCTGGGCTTTTCTCGATCACTTTACCCGGCGTAAATGGGCGCTGCGTGCAATTTGTGCTGGCTTTGTAGTGGGACTGACCGCGTTTTATGTCAGTTTCAGTCTGCAGATCGGTGACCTGGATGGGGGGGCCGCGGAGTTGCGCCAGGATTCGCGATATAACCGTGATAGCGCGTTTATGAAAGCTAATTATTCGGCAAGCAGTGATATCTTCGTCGCAATGGTGAAAACGGCACCAGGAGAGTGTTCGGCATACTCCACTTTGCAGAAGGTGGATGTGCTGGAGTGGGAATTGCAGCAGTTGCAGGGTGTGTCCGCCACCAACTCACTTGCTGCATTTTCGCGCCGTGCAACTGTCGGGATGAACGAGGGAAGTTTCGCCTGGTTTGATGTTCCGCGTTCCCAAGGGATGATCAACGCCGTTTTAATGCGTACGCCGCGTGAACTGTATAGTCAAGCGTGCGATATGCTTTCGGTCTATATCTATCTCGAGGATCACAAAGCCGAGACCTTGCAACGGGTAGTCGCAAAAATAGAGGATTTTGCGCTCCGTAACGATACGGAAACAGTTAAGTTCATCCAGGCGGCAGGAAACTCGGGCATCGAGGCAGCCACTAATATTGTGGTCCGACAAGCCAATGGGCGAATGTTGTTGCTCGTTTATGCTGCCGTTGTAGGGCTCGCTTTTGTGACCTTTGGATCTTGGCGTGCCGTCGTCTGTGCGATCTTGCCCCTACTGTTGACTTCGATGCTTTGTGAAGCACTGATGGTGGCGCTCGGTATTGGTGTCAAGGTCGCCACGCTGCCAGTAATTGCGCTTGGAGTTGGCATTGGCATCGACTATGCCCTGTACGTGCTAACAGTGACGATGGCTCGTCTGAGGCAGGGCATGAGCCTGTCGGAGGCTTACTATCATGCACTGCTATTCACCGGAAAAGTGGTTGTGCTCACTGGTGTTACTCTGGGCTTGGCAGTCGCTACTTGGGGCTTTTCGCCGATCAAGTTCCAGGCCGATATGGGAATACTGCTCGCATTCATGTTCGTGGTGAATATGGTTGGCGCGTTGATTCTCTTGCCCGCTCTTGCGAGGTTTCTGTTGCCGGCAACTGCGTTGGTAAAGAAGAGCTCTAAATTGAGTGCGGCTAGTTAAGGTAAAAGTAGGTTCCAAACAATCACTTGTCTGATTGAGACATGGCCGATGCTGCGAGTTCCTCTTGGCAGCATCGGCCATCATAGTAATTGGAAGACCATCTTGGACGTGTCTCCTTAGAGTTTATTCCGTATCAGTCGCGTCAACTCGGCGTGTAATGCTCTAGTATTCATCGTTTTGGCTGTCTTCGTTTTTTGAGTGTCACGACTGCCGGAGCGGAGTACTCCAAGGTCGATGAAATCATTGAGAAGCAGGGGATAAAAAGAAAAGCTAAGCTGCGTATTCCACAGTACGCTAGCTTGGAATACCTATTGAAAAGCTCCGATCTGATCGCCACGGTACCCGAGGTCCTGATCCAGCCTAATCTCTTTCCTCTTGCTTTAGGTTACTCGGAACACCCGGTGCCGCTACCAAGACTTTCTATCGATCTGTTTTGGCACGCTCGACTTCATCGTGATCCAGCTACTCAATGGCTGCGCAACGTCATCGCAATCCAGTGCGAGCTGCCGAGAATCTGCTCGAACAACTGAATATCCTCCTTGCCAGACAAGCCTGGGAGGCTCCCTAGTTTTGCCGGAGGACACTTGCCCTTACAAGACGTCGGTCGATAGCAGCATATATCAGCTTCAGAATTTGATGAGGCTGGAGTAGAGCCACTGATCTGGGTTTCATAAAATTATGAATTCACCCCCCATTTCTCACCTGCTTTAACGCCTTATAGCGAGCACTGAAGAGCGCTCCTTTATTCATTTTCGTGTAATTCTGAGTAAAAGGTCTTATAGAACATTGGCTTATGTTTCCCTGCGGGAGGGGCTAGCCACTTGGCACGATATTGGCTTTTTTGCGTAGCGTATCTGTAAGGCTTTTTGAATGTGTAGCCACCGCCAAATCTGAAACGGAGAACGACGGTTCGATAGCAGCGGTTGTGGGGCGTGGGTGCAACCGACCATCTGGACTGACCTGGCGGACGATTCGGCGTTGGTCACAGAGGAGATTTTCGGTCCGTGTTGCCACATCCGCCCGTTCGATACCGAGGAAGAAACGATCGAGTTGGCCAACAGCCTGCCCTACGGTCTGGCGTCTGCTATCTGAACCGACAACAGCTCGCGCGCGCTGCGTCGCCGGGCAGGTCGAGGCTGGTGTCGTCTGGGTCAACAGCTGGTTCCTGCGCGACCTGCGTACCGCTTTTGGCGGTAGCAAGCAGTCGGGCATCGACCGTGAAGGCGGGGTGGATTCGCTGGAGTTCTACACCGAAGTGAAAAACATCTGCGTGAAGTTGTGAGGTGCTAATGAACACCCCCCGGAACAGCCCGGAAATCGGTCGCGAAATCATCGCGTCCACCCAACAGGAACAGCACACATGAACCAAGAATTGATTCAGCAGCTCGGCGACGAACTGTACCAGGCCATGCTCAACCGCGAGGCCGTGGCACCGCTGACCAGCCGCCATGATTTGTCTATCGAGGATGCCTACCAGATTTCCCTGCGCATGCTCGAACACCGCCTGGCCGCTGGCGAGAAGATCATCGGCAAGAAGATTGGTGTGACCAGCAAGGCGGTGCAGAACATGCTTAACGTACACCAGCCCGACTTCGGTTACCTGACCGATGCCATGGTGTTCTACAGCGGCGAAGCCATGCCAATCAGCAAGCTGCTGATGCAGCCCAAGGCCGAGGGCGAGATCGCCTTTATCCTCAAGAAAGACCTGATGGGCCCTGGGGTGACCAACGCCGACGTGCTGGCCGCCACCGAGTGTGTGATGCCCTGTTTCGAGATCGTCGATTCGCGCATCCGCGACTGGAAAATTAAGATCGAGGACACCGTGGCGGATAACGCTTCCTGCGGTCTGTTCGTTCTTGGCGACCGGGCGGTCTCGCCACGCCAGGTCGATCTGGTCACCTGCGGCATGGTGGTGGAGAAGAACGGCCATGTCATCAGCACCGGTGCCGGTGCGGCGGCGCTGGGCTCGCCGGTCAATTGCGTGGCCTGGCTGGCCAACACCCTGGGCCGTTTCGGTATTCCCCTGAAAGCCGGTGAAGTGATCCTCTCCGGATCTCTGGTGCCATTGGAGCCGGTCAAGTCCGGCGATGTGATGCGCGTCGATATCGGCGGCATCGGCAGCGCTTCCGTGCGCTTTGTCTGAGGATTTTTCCATGAGCAAGAAACTCAAAGTCGCCATCATCGGTTCCGGCAACATCGGCACCGACCTGATGATCAAGATCCTGCGCAATGGCAATCATCTGGAAATGGGTGCCATGGTCGGTATCGACCCCAACTCGGACGGCCTGGCCCGCGCAGCGCGCATGGGCGTGGCCACCACCCATGAAGGCGTTGAGGGTCTGACCCGTTTGCCGGTGTTCCAGGATATCGACTTCGTCTTCGATGCCACCAGCGCCTCGGCTCACATCAAGAACGACGTGTTCCTGCGTGGCCTCGAGCCTGACCTGCGCATCATCGACCTGACCCCGGCGGCCATTGGCCCCTACTGTGTGCCGGTGGTCAACCTCGAAGCCAATCTGCACGAGACCAACGTCAACATGGTTACCTGCGGCGGCCAGGCGACCATTCCCATGGTCGCCGCCGTCTCCCGCGTAGCCAAGGTGCATTACGCCGAGATCGTCGCCTCGATCAGCAGCAAGTCCGCCGGTCCCGGCACCCGCGCCAACATCGACGAGTTCACCGAGACCACTTCCAAGGCCATCGAAGTGATCGGCGGTGCGCGCAAGGGCAAGGCGATCATCATTATGAACCCGGCCGAGCCGCCGCTGATCATGCGCGACACCGTCTACGTGCTGTCCGACCTCGCCGACCAGGATAAGGTGGCCGCCTCGGTGGAGGAGATGGTGCATGCGGTGCAGGCCTATGTACCGGGCTACCGTCTCAAGCAGCAGGTGCAGTTCGATGTGATCCCCGAATCGGCACCGCTGAACATTCCCGGCCTGGGCAACCTCTCCGGGCTGAAGACCACGGTGTTCCTCGAAATTGAAGGTGCCGGCCACTACCTGCCGGCCTACGCCGGTAACCTCGACATCATGACTTCCGCTGCGCTGGCCACCGCCGAGCGTATGGCCCAGTCGCTGCTCAGTGCCTAAGGAGCACCGCCATGACCTTCAATCCCGGCAAGAAACTCTACATCTCCGACGTGACCCTGCGCGACGGTAGCCACGCCATCCGCCACCAGTACTCGATTAAGAACGTGCAGGACATAGCCCGCGCACTCGACGCGGCCAAGGTGGACTCCATCGAAGTGGCTCACGGCGACGGCCTGCAGGGCTCCAGCTTCAACTACGGCTTTGGTGCCCACACCGACCTGGAGTGGATCGAGGCGGTAGCCGAAGTGATCAGCCATGCCCAAATCGCCACCCTGCTGCTGCCCGGTATTGGCAGCACCCATGACCTGGACAACGCCTACCAGGCGGGCGCGCGTATCGTGCGGGTGGCGACTCACTGCACCGAGGCGGACGTGTCTCGCCAGCATATCGAGCACGCCCGCAAGCTTGGCATGGATACCGTCGGCTTCCTGATGATGAGCCACATGCAAACGCCCAAAGGCCTGGCCGAGCAAGCCAAGCTGATGGAAAGCTACGGTGCCACCTGCCTGTACGTGGTCGACTCCGGCGGTGCCATGAGCATGCAGGATATTCGTGATCGCTTCCGTGCACTCAAGGACGTACTCCAGCCGGAAACCCAGACCGGCATGCACGCCCACCATAATCTGTCTCTCGGCGTAGCCAACTCCATCGTCGCGGTGGAGGAGGGCTGTGATCGCATCGACGCCAGCCTGGCCGGAATGGGTGCCGGTGCCGGTAATGCCCCTCTCGAAGTCTTTATCGCCGCTGCCGAGCGCCTGGGTTGGGAGCACGGCACCGATCTGTATACCCTGATGGACGCCGCCGACGACATCGTCCGGCCATTGCAGGATCGCCCGGTGCGTGTGGATCGCGAAACCCTAGCCCTTGGGTATGCCGGGGTCTACTCCAGCTTCCTGCTCCACTCGGAAGTAGCGGCGGCTAAGTACGGCCTGAAGGCTGTAGACATCCTGGTCGAACTGGGCAAGCGCCGTATGGTTGGTGGCCAGGAGGACATGATCGTCGATGTCGCCCTGGACCTGCTGGCCGCCGGAAAGGGGACACGGGCATGAACCGTACCCTGAGCCGCCAAGAGGTACTGGCCCTGGTCGAGCACATCGAGAAGGCCGAGCTTGAGGTCCACGACATTCCCAAGGTGACCAACGACTATCCGGAGCTGACCTTCGCCGACGCCTACGACGTGCAGTGGGATATCCGCCGGCGTAAGGAGGCCCGCGGCAACAAGATCGTCGGCCTGAAGATGGACCTGACCTCCTGGGCGAAGATGGCGCAGATGGGTGTGGAAACGCCGATATACGGTTTTCTTGCCGATTACTTCAGCATGCCGGACGGTGGCGTGGTGGACTGCTCGAAGCTGATCCACCCGAAGATTGAGGCGGAGATATCCGTGGTCACCAAAGCACCGTTGCAGGGCCCTGGTTGCCATATCAATGACGTGATTGCGGCGATCGACTACGTGATCCCAACGGTGGAAGTGCTCGACTCGCGCTACGAGAACTTCAAGTTCGACCTGACCAGCGTGGTGGCCGATAACGCTTCGTCGACCCGCTTTATTGCCGGAGGCCGGATGGCCTGTCTTGAAGAGGTCGATCTGCGCACCCTTGGTGTGGTGATGGAGAAGAACGGCGAGGTGGTGGAAGTCGGTGCCGGTGCCGCTGTGCTCGGCCATCCGTTGTCCAGCGTGGCGATACTGGCCAACCTGCTGGCCGAGCGTGGTGAGTACATACCGGCGGGTACGTTCATCATGACCGGCGGCATCACTGCGGCAGTGGCAGTGGCACCGGGAGACAATATCAGCGTGCGTTATCAGGGGCTTGGCTCGGTTACCGCGCGCTTCATCTAAAACCTGTGCGGCCGGCCTATGGTCGGCCGCTGACTGTAAGGAATGAGGCCATGCCCATTGCCCAGTTGTATAACCTCGCAGGTCTCCGCGCGAGCAGAAGGGATCCGCGAAGTCAGCGAGGCAATGTCACGCTCGCTGGACACACCCATCGAGCGGGTGCGGGTGATCATCACCGAAATGCCAAAGAACCGCTTCGGCATCGGTGGTGAACCGGCGAGCAAGGTGCGACGCTAGACGTAGCGATGCCACTCATAGTGGGAGGGCCACCGACGAGGTTAATGCCTGAAACTAGGAGATTGACAAAGGATGAGTCGCATAGCGGGTTTCCACTATTCGCCTCCTCCCCCACTGTTCCGGATTTTCCTGACAGGGCGATTGAGGCTAGCCGCAAGTTTAGTGAAGAGTTGTTAGCGCCGCTGCAAGATCATTATGAGCGTGCTGGCAAGTGTTAATAGCGTTTAGGAAGAGGTTTACATGTCCATATGCTTCCCGACCTGGTGCGGCAACTCCTGGTTCACGTCCGAGACCTGCAGCAGGCTGCTGATTTAGCCTACTCCCGCGAGCAGCAAGGTTTGCAGCCCGATTCATTTGTTGCGTTGCTCACTGGTCAGAGCCGTGCTTTGGCCAGACTCCTGTTCGACTATCAGTTACGCCATTATCCGATGGTGGACAAGGAACAGTTTCTGATGTCGCCCGAACAGATGCATATGCTTGATTAGAACATTGAGGCGCGCTTCGACCAACTGCTGTACATGTTGGCTGAGCACCGCGCTACTCTTGACAAGAGACGCAGAAACTTCAATTTCGTACGCAGCCAGTTGCAACTCGGAAAGTTACACGCCAAAAGTGGTGCTGAGTTCTATGTGAGTCGGGCGATTATCGATCTTGACGAACTTACGAGGACGGTAGTAATCAGCCAACACTAAGCGGCTCAGCGATGGTTGAATCGCCCCGGAAATTCGAAAGGCACTATAGGATCGCTTGTCTCCATGCACTGCGCGGCAACCAGCCGTGCAGCCAGGTGCAGGTGCGTCGGGGACACTGCCTCAATGACTGTGTGTGCTCCCAGGGCGTCGTAGGAGCACAAGAGGGCATGGTAGATGTCCCAGGCGTCGATGCCCTGAGGTAGCTGCTTCAACACTGATTGAACCAGCCTGCGTTTGAGCGGCTCGAGCTGCATATCTCCAAGAGCACGCTGTACAGCTACCTACGGCACCGGGGCGTCAAGATCGGCGCATATCAGAAGTGCGCCCGGTCACGCGATCAGCAGCTCACCGCCTTGTCGTCATCGCCGGCAGAGCTGTCCGCCGTCGAGCGGGTGACCACCGTCACGCTGCGCCTGGCAGTGGTGAATAACAGCAAGTTCGTGCGCGGCCGAAAGTGGGCAACGGAGAACATCGAGCGCTATTGCCTGGAGCCCTACTGCGTGAAGCGGCTGGAGGCTGGCCACTACGAGCTGACCATCCCGTATCGGAGCGACGACGAGCTGGACAAGACCGGACATGACCTGCTGACCGAAATCAGCCAGGAAGCCGACATGCGCAACTGTTTTATCGAGGCGGATGCCCGGGAAGAAGGTACGGAGCGGCGATGGTAGGGCTTAAGTGCACTTTCTGTTCCATTGCTCCCAACCCCCTACAAGGGAGCCTTTAGCCGTACCTGCTTGAACCAGTCCACGTGAGGCGAAGCGGCTCCGCCTCAGTTCTGAGGGAGGACAAGCCATGGAATTGCGTCACCTTCGCTGCTTCGTGGTCCTGGCAGAGGAGTTGCACTTTACGCGGGCCGCTGAAAGGCTGCATATCGAGCAATCCCCACTGTCGCGCATCATCAAGGAACTCGAAAACGAAATGGGTGTTCTGTTGTTCGATCGCGACCGACGCGGGACACGCCTGACCCAGGCAGGGACAGTGTTTCTCCAGGATGTGACTCGACTGTTCTTGAGCCTGGACGTGGCCCGTGAAAACGCGAGGGCGGTTTCTTCTGGCTATCTGGGCGTTTTTCGTATAGCTGTCCCGTGCGGCTGCATTGATCCGCGCTTGACCACCTTTCTCGCACGCTGTCGCGAAGAAGATCCGAAAATAGAGATACGTTTGACCGAGGCTCCGCTGGTCGAGCAGTTGCACGGGCTGCGCTCGGGCGCGTTCAATGTGGGGTTTGCATGCACCGCCGATGTAGGGGATGGCGTTGAAGCGGAACCGATCTGGATCGACTCACTGGTTGTGGCCGTATCGACACGACATCCGTTGCTCGTTCACCCGCAGATCCCTCTGGAGGCTCTGCTACGCTATCCATTGGTAATGGCGGATCCGCGTCTTTTCGGACAGTGCAATGGCGAGTTGAACCGATTGCTGCACACTGCGACAAGCAAACCGGGCAACGTCGAGTATGTTGCTTCGATGGACATGATGCTGACGCTGGTCGCAGCAGGTTATGGAGTTGGGTTCGCGAACGCGGCGCGAATCGGAGTTTGCAATCGATCTGACATCGTGACTCGTCCCCTCAAGGCTCCGAACGTCATTCACACCACGTACCTTCTACGACCAAGTGGCTGTACTGATACCTCTCCAGCCCCGCCCCTGGACCGTTTCATTGCGCGTCTACATGCCCAGATGGACGAATGACGGGCGAAGCCCGACGCCTACACCTGCTACGTATTTGGTCTCGATCGTAGGTTCTTCTCTGTCGCTGCCATTAGATCAGCGGCACTACTGTTCAGAGCAGCAGCAATTCTGAGGATTAGCGCCAACGTGGGCATATGCTCCCCACGCTCGATCTTGCCCATGTGCGATCGTTCAATTCCTGCCAAGGACGCCAGCTCTTCTTGAGCTATTCCCAGTTCTGTCCGCGCAGCGCGGATCTCCAGGCCAAAAGCTAACGCGGGCGCGGCTTCGTAGGTGGTCGAGCCGGCGGGACGGCCTCGTTGAACTGTACGCTTCTGCATCGGCAGAAGCGTCGAGTGTCACCGTGATTTAAACCACGTTAAATATAACCCTTGGTATGATGGAAGTTCGTTTTTTAGCCCCGAACTCTTGAGAGGGCATTCATGGGCGTCTCCAGCCAACCTTCGACACTCAGGCTCGCGGTCTCGGAGGGAGTACTGTCGCCACAACTGGCGACTCTGCTCGCGTTACAGCGTGCGGAAGAGCCTGAGACCCCCATCCTGGCGACGGAGGTCCGGCAGGAAGACCTCATCCAGGGATTGGAGGACGGCCATTACGATCTTGGTATCGCAATATCCGGCCCGACTTCGCTTACCCTGGACAGCCAGCTGCTTTGGCGGGATGAACTGGCCGCGGCCGTACCTCGACGGTCGCCTTTGCTGGCGCATGCCGCGGTCTCTTTGACGGAACTGTTGCGCTATCCCATGATCCAGTCGTATCCGCGTGTCTGTGAGGCACTCAGCCAACAGATCGAGGCGCTGCTCGCAGGGGACCAGACCCGCGTGTCGTGCACGTCGGGTTCCTTCGAGCTGATGGCCTTGCTGGTGGCGGCCGGCTACGGCGTAGGGATTGCCTCCCGCACTCGCATCCTTCAGGCTCGTGACTGGGGCATCGTGATGCGCCCCCTGGCGGAGGGGGCGTACTGGATCGGGACGAGTTTGCTCAGGCCTACCTCCGCCAGCCGCGCAGCCCCTGCCATCTCGCGTTTCGCTAGACGAGCTCGGGCAGTCGTGTAGTCGCCACGCCGTAAAGGTCCTCCGCCTCGTTCATCGCGTCGTGTACCGCGAGCACAGCAACGTCGAGGTTATCCGGCGTCAAGGCCTCGATCGAAGACAACCCTCCAAACACGTCATGCGGTCGCGTCAAGGCGTGATAGATGCGCCACGAATCCACGCCGCGGGGCGTCTGCTTGAGGATAGCCCGGACCAGCCGGCGCTTGAGAGGGTCGAGTTGCCAGTCCGGCACCCGTTGCCCCCGGTTGCCCAGGCTGATCGACAGCAGGTTGCCGGCCGTGATCTCGTAGGTGATCCAGCGACGCGACTTGCCGGCCAGCTTGGCATAATCGGCGACGGACAGATTGTGCGGAGCCTCCAGGATGTCCAGCAGGATCATGCGCTCGCGCTGGACGTTCGAGATGGCCGGCTCCTGAGGCCTGGGCGCTCGTACCGCGGACAGGCGCTGCGTCGGCACCGTCGTCAGCGTCATCGCGCCCTGGGGCTGGGACACCACGAGTGTGGGCGCCGCCTTCACCGTCGGCGAGGGCTGTCCATCCTGCTCACCGGCGACCACGGGAAAGCCTTCCAGTTGGATGGTCAGGAGGGTGCTGGCCGCTTCGACCTGCCCAAGCTCGAACAGATCCAGCCGATCGGCCCAGTCCTGCATCATGCGCCGACGCTGCTCCACGTACTTGGCGTGGTTGTAGGTCGCCCGGACCTGGTTCGGGTCGACGTGGGAGAGCTGCGCATCGACCCACTTCTCGGGATAGCCCAGTTCGTGGAGAGCCGTCGAAAGGGTGGCTCGGATGCCGTGCCCGGTCAGCCGTCCTTCGTACCCCAGACGCTTCAACGCCGCATTGAGCGTGTTCTCGCTGATGCGCTGCTTCAGACTCTTGGCTCCTGGGAACAAGTACTTCTGCGCCGGTTTGAACCGATCGAGCATGTGTCGGACGATCTCAACCGCCTGTACGGACAGCGGCACGATGTACGGCGGGATGTCCTCCGACCGGATGTTATCCTTCTGCATCTTCAGTTCCAACTGCTTCACCACGTCCGGCGGGATGACCCAGAGACCCTCATCGAGGCGAAATTGGTCCGGCGTCGCCAGACGCAGCTCTCCGGTACGCACGCCTGTCAGCAGCAACATCCGCAGGCCGAGTTGTGTCTGCAACCGCCCGGGGTACTTGCGCAGAACCCGAAGGAGCTCGGGCAACTCGGGCATACGCAGGAAGGGGTTGTGGCGCACAGGAGGCTGCGGCATGGCGACCACATCCAGGTCGGAAGCCGGGTTCTGTTCCAACCCCGGAACGATCACCAGGGCGTACCGGAAGAGCTGGTTGAACCAGGTACGCACCTTCTCGGCGACGGACGGCGCTCCGCGCTTCTCGATGCGACCGACGACCTCAAGCAGATCGGTGCGGGTGACGTCGTAGATCGACCGCTTGCGCAGGCTCGGCAGGATGTCCTTCTCGAAGATGCGCGGAATCATCGAGAGCGTGGTCTGGCGTCCCTTCTTGAGACGACCCTGCGCACGGAATGCGAGCCACTTCTCGTACACCGCCTCGAAGGTGTTCTGCTCTGCTTGAACGGCCAGTCGCCGGTCCTTCGCACGCTGCCGTTGCGGATTGACGCCCTTGGCCACCAGCGAGCGAGCCTGGTCGCGAAGCTCGCGGGCCTCGCGCAGGCTGATCTCCCGATAGATCCCGAGCGACATCCGCTTCTGCTTGCCCAGCCAGGTGTAGCGGAAGTGCCAGGTCTTGGTGCCGCATTCTGAGACGGCCAACGACAGACCGTTGAAGTCAGGGAGGGTGTAGTCCTTGCCGGTGGCCTTGGCCTGCCGGACGACCATGTCAGTGAGTGCCATGTCTGCTCCTGAACACGTCAGGAGTCAGATGCTCATTCCATGGCCCGCTCGGCCCCAGCAACAATCCGGACTCGAACCCGACCGCTTTGATGGACTACTGGATGGACTAATTCGGTCCAGCAGCGGGTGGATTTGGGTGGATCTCATTGGATCGCTGTCGGGCAAAAAATCCTTTGCTGACAGCAGCTTATGGAACTCGGTGGATTTCCATGGAAGCTAAAGTGGAGCGGGTAGAGGGAATCGAACCCTCATCTAAAGCTTGGGAAGCTTTCGTTCTACCACTAAACTATACCCGCTCAGAGCGGCTGACTTTGTACCAGATGTGCTCGCGGATTTGAAGTTTTTCTTCGAAAATTCTGTGTTTTACGTGCCAACGGTCGATCATGGGCAGGCGGACCCCCTGGGAAATCCAGCCCACCCACAACCCCACCGCTCATACGGCAAACGCATGCTGTGGCTGTGACGCGTGGTACCGCAACCGGCTTGGCTGCTGCTCCGGTCTCAAAAAGCCCATCAACGCCTCCCGGCTATCCCGGCACGCGGCCTTGTGCTCCATATCCAGAAAGTGCCCGGTCGCCTGAATCGTGCCGAAGCTGCTTTTCGCAATATGTTGCCCAAACAGCTTGGCATCCTGGGCACTGGTGTACTCGTCCCATTCGCCGTTCAAGAACAACACCGGTATATCAATCTGTTTAGCGGCCTTGAGGTAGCACAGCCGGTCGCTGTTGAGCACGTGGCTGATGTGAAAGTGCATCTGCCCATACTCGTGCTCGGCCAGGCTGCTCACGTGTTTGTGATTGAAGCGTTTGAACAGCGACGGCAGGTGTTTGCCGATGGTGCTGTTGACCAGGTGGCCCACGCGGTCGCGGTCGAGGTTGCCGAGGTAGTCGACACCGCGCTCCAGGTAGTCGCGCATCGGGGCGTTGATCACCGGGGAGAACGAGCTGATCACGGCCTTTTCCACACGGCGCGGGCGGTGGGCGAGGGCGACGAGGGTCGCGGCGCCGCCCCAGGAAAAGGACAGCACGTGTTCGGCGGCGAAGTGGTCGATGAGTTCCAGAAGGATCTGGCCCTCGACTTCTTTCGTCAGCATATGCTCGTGGCGGTTGTGGATTTTGGAGCGGCCAGCGTAGGGCTGGTCATACAAAACCACGTTGAACGTCGGGTGCAGGCTTTTCACGGTCTGGGCGAAAGACGCAGTGGTGGCCATTGAGCCGTTGACCAGGATGATGGTCTTGGCTGCTGCGTCCGCGCGATAGAACTCCGTGTAAACCCGATACTGACCCTGTATATCCAGCACAGCGATTTCTGGCCTCATGTCGTAAGACTCCTGGCAAGCGGGTAATGCGCGCAGATCACTCTGCACGAGCTTTGTGACAGGTAGGCATACGCCTGGAAGTGAGGGCCCATGTCGATCCGGTACTGGCTGGCCGACGGGTGTTGTTATGGCGGGCAATTTGCCGTGAGAGGCCCGCAGGTCAAGCGTGCGGACGGGCAAAGTGTTTCTTGTAGGTAGGGGTGACTCGCCAGTCAGATTGCGGCTGGCTGGGTTGATTCAAGCATCAGGGATGCCAGTTCGCCAGTCGATGGCGTGGGTTTTTGCCATCATCGGCTGAACGGTCATCAGACCTGTTGGATTTCAGCCTCTGTAAGCGCCCGGTAATGGCCTGGCGCAAGGGCTGCGTCCAACTCCAGCGGTCCCATGCGTTCGCGGTGCAGGCGTATCACTTTGTTGTCGAAGTGCCCGAACATGCGCTTCACCTGGTGATAACGCCCTTCAATGATGCTCAGGCGCGCCGTTCTGGGGCCCAATAGTTCCAGTTCCGCCGGTTGGGTGGTGAGGTCTTCAAAGGCGAAGTACAGGCCGGCGGCGAAGGTGGCCGCGTATTGCGGGCCGATGTCCTGCTCGGTCTCGACGTAGTAGACCTTGGGCAGTTTGGTTTGCGGCTGGGTCAGGCGGCGCGACCACTGGCCGTCGTTGGTGATCAGCATCAGGCCGGTGGTGTTGAAATCCAGACGACCGGCGATGTGCAGCTCGTGCTTGTCCGGTTCATCCAGCAGGTCGAGCACCGTGGGGTGTTGCGGGTCGGACGTGGCGCTGACGCAGCCCTGGGGTTTGTGCAGCATGAAGTAGCGCGCGGGTTTGCCGGCTTGCAGCACTTCGTCATCCAGCAACACACGGCTGAACTCGCTTACCGGGTGGTGCGGATCGCTGGTGGCCTGGCCGTCGACGCTGATCCGCCGCTCCACCAGCAACAGGCGAACCTGTTTACGGTTGAAACGCGGCAGGTTGCTGAGGAAGCGATCTACGCGCATTACGACCGCTCGTTGCCGCGCAGTTGTTCGTCCACCTGGGCACAACGCGGGCACAGGCAGGCTTTATTGCGCAGTTCCGCCGGCAAGGCTTCGAGCACTGCGGGGTCGATGCTGACGGAATAGCACCAGCACGCCTGGTCGGCAGTGCGCGGGTCGGCCAGGGCGCAATCGTTGCGGGCGCCGCAGGCGGGGCAGAGGGTTGGCGTGGTCATCGGTCGGTTCAGGCTGTATCGGACAAGGTCCCGGTGAAACCCGGTGTGCCTTGCACGATACAGCCCCGCCGCGTTATTGCAAATCACGCTCCAGCACCACCACCCGTTGGCCTGCGCCAATGCCGCTGCCGGGCTGCACCGGAATTTCCCGCACGGTACCGGCGAACGGTGCGACTACCGGGATTTCCATTTTCATCGACTCCAGGATCACCAGCACATCCCCCGCCGCCACGCGTTCGCCAGCGCTGACCTGCACTTGCCAGAGATTGCCGGCGATGTGGCTGTCGATGCTGTATTCGTTGGCCTGCAAGGGCGTGTCTGCGCCCTGTGGTGCGGCGAGTTCCTCGCTGTCGAAATGCGCCTGGCCGCTGGCGATCCAGCGTTCGCGTTCGGCGTTGAACGCGCGCTGCTGTTGCCCGCGAAACGCGCCGATGCTTTCGGCTTCCTGCGCGAGAAAGGCCTGGTAATCCGTCAGGTTCAACTGGCTGTGTTCGATGCTCAGTTCAAACCGCCCAAGGGGGAAATCCCGGCGTATCTGCACCAGCTCATCGGCGCTCACCGGGTAAAAGCGGATCTGGTCGAAGAAGCGCAGCAACCACGGTTTGCCATCGAACGCGGCGACTTCCCGGTAGCGGTTCCACATCTGCAAGGTACGCCCGACGAACTGATAACCGCCGGGGCCTTCCATGCCGTACACGCACAGGTAGGCGCCACCGATGCCCACGGAGTTTTCGGCGGTCCAGGTGCGTGCCGGGTTGTACTTGGTGGTGACCAGGCGGTGACGCGGGTCCAGCGGCGTGGCCACGGGCGCGCCGAGGTAGACGTCGCCCAGGCCCATCACCAGGTAGCTGGCATCGAACACGGTGTGGCGCACTTCGTCGAGGTTGGCCAGGTCGTTGATGCGGCGGATGAACTCCAGGTTGCTCGGGCACCACGGGGCATCCTTGCGCACGGTGGTCATGTATTTTTCGATCGCCAGTTGGCAGGCCGGGTCGTCCCAGGACAGTGGCAGGTGGACGATGCGCGACGGCACTTGCAGGTTTTGGCTGGCGCAGACGGCGTGCCATTCGGCGGTGATCAGCGCCAGGAGGTCGGCGAGGGTAAGTTGTTCGGGCTGGTAGTGGATTTGCAGGGAGCGGATGCCGGGTGTCAGGTCGATGACGCCGTGCAGGGCTTGTGCTTCGAGGGCTTGCATCAGGGCGTGGGCGCGAAAGCGCAGCACCAGGTCGAGTTCCGGAGCGCCGATTTCCAGGAGCAGGTGGGTGTCGCCGGCGAGGCGGGCGACCAGGCGGGTGTCGGCCTGGCCGATGTCCAGAACAACAGGCGACTCAATCAAATGTGGGAGCGGGCTTGCTCGCGAAAGCATCGCCTCGGTTTGCCTGTCGGACCGAGTTGCCTGCATCGCGAGCAAGCCCGGCTCCCACACTTGATCCCATTTCAAGGCGAGGTCGCGGGCAGTCTTGATGTCGACGGGGGTGAAGCAGATTTTGTCACCCGCCTTGAGCTGGCCCAACTGCCACAAGTCCGCCTCGATCACCGTCACCGGGCATACAAACCCACCCAGGCTCGGGCCGTCGGGGCCGAGGATCACCGGCATGTCCCCGGTAAAATCCACCGCACCGATCGCATAGGGATTGTCGTGAATATTCGACGGATGCAACCCCGCCTCACCGCCATCCGTACGCGCCCACAGAGGCTTCGGCCCGATCAACCTCACACCCGTGCGGCTGGAGTTGAAATGCACTTCCCACTGGGTGGCAAAGAACGTCTCGATGTACTCGGGCTTGAAGTATTCCGGCGCGCCGTGGGGGCCGTAGATCACCCGCAGTGTTCGCACCTCGCCAAGCGGTTCAGGCACTAGCGTATTGCCGCAACTGACATCCTCCAACGGCAGTAAGTGCAACACATCACCCGCCCGCAAAGCCCGCCCGCCATGCCCACCAAACTGGCCAAGGGTGAAGGTACTTTTGCTTCCCAGATAATCCGGAACCTGCAGCCCGCCGCGCACGCAAAGGTAGCTGCGAGCTCCGGCCCCGGCGATGGTGCCCAGGCTCAAGGTTGCGCCCGCCGGGATCAGCAACGCGGTGTTCATCGGTACCGCTTCATCATTCAAGCGCAGCACAATGTCTGCACCCGTCACCGCCACCACCGCCGCACAATTGAAGCGCAGCAACGGCCCGCTCATGGTGATTTCCAGCGCAGCGGTGCCCTCGGCATTGCCCAGCAGGCGATTGCCCAGGCGCAGCGCGCGACTGTCCATCGGCCCCGACGGCGGCACGCCTACGGCCCAGTAACCGAGGCGCCCCGGATAGTCCTGCACACTGGTTTGCGTGCCGGCGCTGAGCACTTCAAACGTGTTGGCGTGGTACACCAAATCTTCAAGGCAGCGCGTCCACGGATGGCCACTGGCGAACGGTGTAGCGAGCAGAATCTGGCGCAGATAATCGCGGTTGGTTTCCACGCCGTACAGTTGGCTGTTGCTCAGGGCTTGATGCAAGTCCAGGCGTGCCTGTTCGCGGGTCGGCGCCCAGGTGATGAGCTTGGCGATCATCGGGTCGAAGTAGGGCGGAATCTCGCAACCGGCCTCCACCCACGTGTCGATGCGCAGGCCTTCAGCGACCGGGAAGTCCACATACGTCAAAAGCCCCGGGCTTGGCTGAAACTCCCGGCCCGGATCTTCGGCGTACAGGCGTGCCTGAATCGCGTGGCCGTGAGGCTTCAGTTGCAGTTCCCGCAATGGCGGCATTTCCCCGGCGGCCAATTGCACCATCCAGCGCACCAGGTCCACGCCCCACACTTGCTCGGTGACGCCATGTTCCACCTGCAACCGGGTGTTCACTTCCAGAAAATAGAAGCGGCCATCGGCGCTATCAAAGATAAATTCCACGGTGCCGGCGCTGCGGTAATTCACTGCCTTGGCCAGGGTGATGGCGGCACGGCACAGCTCATCCGCCATGCCGTCGGGCAGGTTCGGCGCCGGGGTTTCTTCAAGCACTTTCTGGTTGCGCCGCTGCACCGAACAGTCGCGCACGCCGAGGGCGATCACCTCGCCGCCGCCGTCACCAAACACCTGCACTTCCAGGTGCCGGGCGTGCTGGATGTACTTCTCGATAAACACACCGGCATCGCTGAAATTGTTCTGGCCCAGGCGTTTCACCGCCTCGAAACAGTCGCGCAATTCATCGGCGCTTTGGCACACGCGCATGCCGATCCCGCCACCACCGGCGGTGCTTTTAAGCATGATCGGATAGCCCACGGTTTCCCCGGCCAGTAGTGCGGCGTCGAGGCTGTTGAGCAGCTCGGTGCCTTCGAGCAGCGGGATGTTGTGCTGCCTGGCCAACGCGCGCGCGGTGTGCTTGAGGCCGAACACCCGCAGCTGTTCCGGCGTCGGGCCGACGAAGGCGATGCCTGCTGTTTCGCAGGCTTCGGCGAAGGCGGCGTTTTCCGATAGAAAGCCATAGCCGGGATGAATCGCGGTGGCGCCACACGCCTTGGCCGTGGCGAGGATTTTCTCCACCGACAAATAGGTGCCGGCCGCCGCGCCTTCGCCCAGGCTGTAGGCCTCATCCGCTTGCTGGATATGCAGGCTCGCGGCATCGGCTTCGGAATACACCGCCACGCCCTTGACCGAAAGCTCACGCAAGGTGCGCAGGATGCGGCAGGCGATGGCGCCACGGTTGGCGATCAACAGTTTTTCGAACATGGCAAAACCCCGCAGGCCGATGAGTGCTCGGCCTTGTCCTGGGATGCGGGCCGTCCCGCAAATGTGGATGGCGCTACGGTCGTCCGCAGCGCATGCAGTCAGTGTGGGAGGTGGAGTGTGGGAGCGGGCTTGCTCGCGAATGCGGTGGTTCAGTCAATACATCAGTCGCCTGATACGCCGCTTTCGCGAGCAAGCCCGCTCCCACACAATCTCGCTCCCACAGGTGATCTTCAGCGTTTTCGGAGGCACTGCCCGGCGCGAGCCTGGCACAGGGCGAACAACCACCGGCGCAACCGCTTGATCTTCAGTTCCATACCAGTAACTCCGCAGGGGTTGGGTTGTAGCCGTTGCACGGGTTGTTCAGTTGCGGGCAGTTGGAGATCAGTACGATCACGTCCATCTCGGCCCGCAGGTCGACGTACTTGCCGGGGGCGGAAATCCCGTCCTCGAAGGTCAACCCGCCATCGGCGGTCACCGGCACGTTCATGAAGAAATTGATGTTCGGCCCGATGTCGCTTTTACCCAGCCGGCCATCGTGGGCGCAGGCCCGCAGGTAGTTGTCGCGGCAGCTGTGCATGTAGCGTTTTTCCAGGGCGTAGCGCACGGTGTTGCTCTCTTGGGCGCAGGCGCCGCCAAGGGTGTCGTGGCGTCCGCAGGTGTCGTCGACGATGGTCAGCATCGGCTGGCCGAGGTTGGAATACAGCACGCTGCCGGTGCTCAGGTACACGCTGTTTTGCCGACGCAGGGTGCGCTGCACGTCGTAGCGTTCCCTGGGGTTTTTCAGGCTGTAGAACAGCGTGTCGACCGCCTGGTTGCCCTCAAGGTCGAGGATGCGCAGGGTCTGGCCGGCCTTGACTTCCATCAGCCAGGGTTCGCCGGCGGGAATGGTCGCGCGGTACACGGCCGCGTCCGGTTGTTTGGCGAGTGCGATAGACATGGCAGGTCCTCAGGCGAACAGACGGTCGGTGTTGATAAAGCCGCGCTCGTTTTCCGGGCGCGAGGTACGGCAGTGTTCGGCGACGCTTGGGTCAGCGTTCATCCAGCTGAGTTTCAGCGGCTGCGGCGCGTATTCGGGGTTGGGGTCCATGGGATGTTGCAGCGCGGTGAGCACCACCAGTGTGTCCATCGGTGCGTAGAGTTCGACGTAGTCGCCGGCCTTGGAGTGACCGGGGACAAAGTGCAGGCTGCCAGCTTCATCTACCGTGACTTTGCTGAACAGGTTGAGGGTCATCAGCAGGTCGGACAGCCCCAGGCCCCACTTGCCCAGTTCCACCAGCAGGTTGTCGGTGCCGTTGCGGTAGAAGCCGTTGCGCAGCTCTTGATAGCGGCCTTTGCCGTATTTTTCCGCGACCTCGGAGGCGCATGACACGCCGCCGATACTGTCACTCCAGCCGCAGGTGTCGGCGGTGATGGCAGCCAGCACGCGGCCCATGTCCGAGTACAGGCAATGGCCGTTGGTGAGCTTGGCGGTGTGTTGGCATTTGAGGCTGTCGGGCAGGTTCAGGCGCTCGGTTTTTTCATTGGCATTGAGCAGGGTCAAACTGACGTTGGCGCCGCCGCGAATGTCGGTGAGGCGCAGCAGTTGGCCGCGCTTGAGCACAAAGGAACGGTGGCCGCCGCCGGGGAGCATTTCCTCGGCGAAAGGTGGGAACAATTGAGTTGAGTCGGTCATTTGGAAGTGGCTCCAAGTTCGGCGGCGATCGCCTTGCGGCGCTCGCTGTTCAAAGGGATGTCGTAGGTGATGCGGGCGCCGTAGGCGCCGGGGGCGTGGGGGTCGAGGCGCACCTTGTCGAACACCAGCAAGCGGGTGCCGAGGCTGAAGCCTTCGCTGAGGTCGTGGGTGACCATGAACACCGTCAGCCTGGTTTCGCGCCACAGCTCCAGCAACAGCAGGTGCATGTCTTTGCGAATGCCCGGGTCGAGGGCGCCGAAGGGTTCGTCCAGCAGCAACACGCGGGGCTTCATGATCAGCGCCTGGGCGATGGCCAGCCGCTGCTGCATACCGCCGGAAAGCTGCGCCGGGTACTTGTCCAGGGCATGGCCCAAACCGACTTTATGCAGCAGGGCTGCGGCCTGTTCCCGGGCCTGTTTTTTCGCGCTGCCGAACAGGCGGCCGAGCAACGCTGAACGCGGCAACTCAAGGCCCAGCGCAACGTTGTCCAGCACCGTCAGATGCGGGAACACTGAGTAGCGCTGGAACACCACGCCACGGCTGGCATCGGGTTCGGCGGCGAGCGGTTTACCGTCCAGCAGGATCTCGCCATGGCTGGCGGTTTCCTGCCCCAGCAGCAGGCGCAGGAAGGTCGATTTGCCGCAACCGGAGGTGCCGACCAGGGTGCAGAATTCGCCTTCAGCCACGTGCAGGTTCAGGCGCTCCAATACCACCTGGTCGCCATAGCGCTGCCACACATTGTTGACGTTGATAAAGCTCATGCCCGCGCTCCTTCGTACCAGGGGAACGCGCGCCGCGTCAGGGCCTTGAGGCCCCAGTCCATCAGCCAGGCCAGCAGGGTGATCCACACCACGTAGGGCAGGATCACGTCCATCGCCAGGTAGCGGCGCACCAGGAAGATCCGGTAACCCAAACCGTCGGTGGAGGCGATGGCTTCGGCTGCAATCAGGAACAGCCACGCCGAGCCGAGCATCAGGCGCAGGGAGATCAGCAAGCGTGGCAGCAATTGCGGCAGCACCACCCGCAGCATCAGGGTCCAGGTGGAGGCGCCGAGGGTCTGTGCCTTCACCAGCAACTCCACGGGAATTTCCCGTGCCCGCTGTTCCAGGTCCCGCGCCAGGGGCGGGGTGATACCGATCACGATCAGCATCACTTTCGACAATTCCCCCAGCCCGAACACGATGAACAGGATCGGCAGGATCGCCAGCGGCGGCACCATCGACAGCACCGTCAGTAACGGCGACAACGGTGCGCCAAACAGCGGCAAGGTGCCGGCTGCAATGCCCAGGCACAGGCCGGCGAGGGCGCTGATGCCCAGGCCGATCGCCAGGCGGCGCAGGCTTGAGGCGCTGTCTTGCCACAGCACGTATTCACCGGTGCGAGTGTCGGCGCTGAAGGCCAGGCGTTTCACTGCGTCGCCCATTTGTGCGGCGCTGGGCAGCAGCTTGTCGTTGGGGTTGTCTGCCAGGCGCTCGGCCGAGCCCACGAAGTAGGCGAACAGCAGCAGGGCGAAGGGCAGCAGCACCAACAGCAGGCGACTGGAGCGTTCCGGGTGACGGTTGATCAGGCGCATGGCCGCGTCCTCTTACAGCGTGCCGTCGGCGGCCATCTGTACGTAGCTGGGGTCGAAATGCAGCTTGAGGTTGGCGGTGTCGCCGCGGGTCACGCCATTGGCGAAGCTCATGCCCACGGCGTTGGTGTCCTTGGCACCTTCACCCAGCAGGCCGTGTTTAAACGAGAACTCGGCGACTTTGCCCATGGTGGCGGGCAACTGCGCGCTGGTGGCGAAGGCCAGGGCTTCCTTGGGCGTGGCGAACAGCTTGGTGGTGTCCAGTTGCGACTGGAAGCCCTTGAGGTCGGTGCCGGAGGCCTTGGCCATGTGCTCCAGGGCGTCGGTGCTGGCGGCGTTTTTCGCGTTCATCAGCGCCACCACTTCAAACCAGGCGCCGGTCAACGCTTTGCCCAGCTTGGGGTTGTCCTTGAGGGTCTGGGTGTTGACCACCATCATGTCCATGATTTCGCCGGGCACTTTGCTGGAGTCGAACACTTCGGTGACACCGGGCTTGGCCTTGATCTCCGAGAGCATCGGGTTCCAGGTGGTGACGGCCTTGACCTGGTCGGTGTTGAAGGCGGCGGCGATGTCGGCGTCGGAGGTGTTGACCACTTTCAGGTCTTTTTCGCTGAGGTTGGCCGACTCCAGGGCGCGGGCCAGCAGGTAGTGGGACACGGAAAGTTCCACCAGGTTGACGTTCATGCCCTTGAGGTCGGCGACGGTCTTGCCTTCACCTTTGATGACCACGCCATCGTTGCCATTGGAGAAGTCGCTGACCACCAGTGCGGTGCTGTCCACGCCGCCGGCGGCGGGAATGGTCAGGGCGTCCATGTTGGTCATGGTGCAGCCGTCGAACTGGCCGGCGGTGTACTGGTTGATGGATTCGACGTAGTCATTGAGCTGCACCATGTCGATCTTGATGCCGTACTTCTTGGCCCACTTGTCGAGGATGCCTTGGCTGCCGGCGTATTCCCACGGCATCCAGCCGGCATAGATCGTCCAGCACACGCTGAAATGGTCTTTGGGGGCGGCTTGGGCGGAAAAACTCACCACGGCGGCGAAGGCGGCGGCGAGCAGGGCGGGTAAACGTATCGAGGGCATGGATGCTTCTCCAGTTGATCAAGGGCGAGCAGGAGCAACGCGGCACCGTGAACGGTGGCTTGTCTCCCGGGCTTTTATCCCGCCGTGTAACCTCAACTGGAGGTCGCCGACTCTCGGACCAGCCACTCGCCTTAGCGAGCCGGAACCCTAGTCAGCCATTGCAAATTGTGGTGCCGCGAACCTGTGATGACTCCTGCACGGGAGAGGTAAAGCGAGAGTCGTGCCAAGTGGCACGGGTGCAGTAATGGCGCGGGTTGGCGCGAGGAGGGGGGCGCAACGTGCGGTGAATATGCGTCGTGGTGGTGCGGGATTGCACTGCAATGAGGCGACCGGCAGATGTATCAACCTATGTCTAAATCGCACCAGATTCCGTTTTTGATGTCAGATATTTCGTCAGGCAGTGAAAGCTGTTTGCCGCCCTCCAGCGTCGCTGGGTGTGCTCTTCCGCGGTCCAGGAGGCCGCCATGTATCGTCGACTGCTTCTCATCGCTTTGCTCGGCTTGACCCTTTCTGCGTGCGCGCCTTATTACGGTGGCGGCCAGGCCTACTACGGTTCCGAGGTCTACACGGCGCCCGCGCCGGCGTATTACTACGGCGGCGGCCCGTATTACCATTACCGCCAGGGTTACTACCCGCCACCGCAGCGTTATTACCCGTCGCCGCGTTATTACCAGCCGGCGCCGCGCTATTATCCTGCGGGGCCGCGCGCGGGTTATCGGCCTTACCCAAACCAGGGTTGGGGCAACAGTCACTGGGGTAATGGTGGCGGACATGGCCAGGGTGGTGGTCAGGGTGGAGGCCGTGGCGGCGGTCATCGCTGATAGGAATAATTGGAAAAACGGCGCTCAGGCGCCGTTTTTGTTTACCGTTGGTCGGCACTGTCATATTTGACAGCTATCCTGTGGGTTACGCCTGTAGTTAATTGGGAGCAGTCGCCTGTTTGGCGTATCGCTTCCAGCATCGACTGATGGAACCCATGACATGAACGTCAGCCCGCTCTACCTGTTATTTTTTGCTTTTCTTGGCGTCAGTACGTTGGCAGCAGCGCAATCCTGTCCTTACCCGAGCGCTGTACGCTACGTTGACGGTCACTTTCAGGGAACTGACAGCGACTCGCCATGGATAAGCCAGGCAATGAGCGGCGGGGAATTCGTGGAAACCTTTGTCGGCGCGCTTTTTACTCCTAGCGAGCAGGACGAGCGCAAGCATGGCTATCTGGAAAAGTGCATTTATAAAACCCTGAGGGGTAAGACAGTCACCCTGAGGTACGGCACGGCCCAAGCCAGGGGGGCGATGTCGCTGGCAGATACCACGCATTGGGTACCGGGCACCGATGCTTTCGGGCAACAGATTTTCCAGTGCGACGACCACCAACCCGATAATTGTGCCTTCACGTTCGAGGGCAAAAAAGCGCCGGCGGACGCTCAATAGTCAGACAGGTCCGCCAGCGGATGCCGCCCTTCCCAGACCTTGTGGAAGTGCGCCTGCACCACGGCCTCGGGGATCAAGTTGATGTCCGGCCAGTGCCAGTGTGGCTGCTGGTCCTTGTCGATCAACCGCGCCCGCACACCTTCGCTGAATTCCGGGTGACGGCAGCAGTTCAGGCTCAAGGTGTATTCCATCTGGAACACTTGGGCCAGGGACAGGTGCCGCGCTCGCTGGATCTGTTCCCACACCAGGTGCGCGGTCAGCGGGCAGCCTTCGTTCAGGGTCTTGCCTGCGCGGCGGAGCAGCGGGTCGGTGTGATCGCGTAACTGGCTCAAGGCTCGCCACGCACAGCGCACATCCCCCACGTCCAGCCACTCGTCGATCTGCCCACGGCGCGGCAGCCATTGGGCTTCGGGCAACTGGCCGGCGGCTTCCTGGGCCAGGGCCTTGAGCAGGCTGTTGAGCTGCATGTCGGTCTGTTCCTGCCAGTTCAGTTGCAGCAGGCCTTCAAGCAGTTCGTCTTGTTGTTCATCCAGCAGGAAGCGGTCGGCCAGGCCCAGGTCCAGGGCGTCGCGGCCATTCATATGGGCGCCGGTCAGGCCGAGGAACAACCCCAACTTGCCGGGCAGGCGAGACAGGAACCAACTGGCGCCCACGTCCGGGTACAGGCCGATGCTGATTTCCGGCATGGCCAGGCGGCTGCTTGGCGTGACGATGCGCACGGCGGCGCTTTGCAGCAAGCCCATGCCACCGCCCAGCACATAGCCGTGGCCCCAGCAGATCAGCGGTTTGGGGTAGGTGTGCAGGCGGTAGTCGAGGCGGTATTCCGCGGCGAAAAATTGCGCGGCCAGCGCCGGTACTTCGCCGGGATGTTCACGGCAGGCCTGGGCCAGGCTGCGTACTTCGCCACCGGCGCAAAAGGCCTTGGGGCCATTGCCGCGCAGCAGCACGCAGACGATTTGCGGGTCTTTGGCCCAGGCGTCCAGGCGTTCGCTCAGGGCCAGGATCATCGGCAACGACAAGGCATTGAGGGATTTTTCCGCGTCCAGGCTGGCGATGCCAACGCGGGCGCCGCCGGTGCCAATCAGCTCTTCGAAGTGCAGGTTCATCATGACCTCAATCGATAAAGTGAAGGTTCAGTATGATCGCTTCGCAGGAAAGTGCGGTATCTGCGTCAGATCAATTGACAAGCAAGGTCGGCTTTCCTAGGGTTCGCCTCATTCTTTTGACTAGACAGCGTAACCATGACCACCGACGACCGTATCAAACTCGAACCCAGCTGGAAACACGCCCTGCGTGACGAGTTCGACCAGCCGTACATGGCCCAGTTGCGGGAATTCCTGCGCCAGGAGCACGCGGCAGGCAAGGAGATCTATCCACCCGGCCCGATGATCTTCAACGCACTCAACTCAACGCCCCTGGACAAGGTCAAGGTGGTGATCCTCGGCCAGGACCCGTATCACGGCCCGGGCCAGGCCCACGGCTTGTGCTTCTCGGTGCAACCGGGCGTGCCGGCACCGCCGTCGCTGGTCAATATCTACAAAGAACTCAAGCGTGACCTGAACATCGACATTCCCAACCACGGCTACCTGCAAAGCTGGGCCGACCAGGGCGTGCTGATGATCAACACCACCATGACCGTGGAGCGCGCGAATGCCAACGCCCATGCGGGCAAGGGCTGGCAGTTCTTTACCGATCGGATTATTGAAGTGGTGAGCGAGCATCAGCCGCACTTGGTGTTCTTGCTGTGGGGCGCCCATGCGCAGGGCAAGCAGAAGCTGATCGACGCCACCAAGCACCTGGTGCTGACGTCGGTGCATCCGTCGCCGTTGTCGGCCTATAGAGGGTTTATTGGCTGCGGGCATTTCAGCCGCACCAACAAGTTTCTTGAGCAGAATGGCGAGACGCCGATCGAGTGGCGATTGCCGCCGGTTTGACATAGCTCCAATGTAGGAGCTGTCTCGCTAAAGCTCGACAGCTCCTACAATTGAATGTCTCTTGGGCTTCAGATTTTGTCTGGCTGCCGGTTCCAGTGCCGAAACAACGGCTCCGCCAGAAACAGCACAAACAACAAACGCATCACCTGCATCGCCGTCACCAACGGCACCGATAATTGCAGGGTTTCCGCCGTCAGGCTCATTTCCGCAATTCCGCCTGGCATCATGCCCAGTGTCAGCGAACGCAGGTCCAGATGTGTGAGTGCACTCAAGCCCACAGCCGCCAGCGTCGCAATCAACATGGTCAACGCCGTACCGATCAACGTACGTCCCATGAACAACGGCGCGCGCCGGAAGAACTGCCGGTTGAAGTGGCAGCCCAGGCCGCTGCCGATCAGCCACTGGCCGATCTGGCTGCCGCCGTCGGGCAGCCCGATGTGCAAGTCCCAGGTAATGCTGGCGGCGGCACTGACCAGCAGCGGCCCGAACAGCCAGGGGTTTGGCTGACGCAAGCGTTGCCAGCCCCAGGCCACCAGGGCGCCGACGGGAAACAGCAGCGCCAGCCAGGTCCAATCCACCGTCGCCGGATGAAACTGCGGGGCACCTTCCCCCAGCAAATACTTGAACGCCGCCGGCACGCAGAGCACCACCACCAATACCCGCAAACTCTGGCCCGCCGCGACGCGGCTGAGCACTGCGCCATTGCGTGCGCCGAGGTTGACCATCTCCCCCGATCCACCTGGCATGCTCGAGAAAAACGCCGTGGCGCGGTCTTCACCGCTGCGGCGCATCAACCACACACCCACAATGCTGGAGAGGCTGGTGACCAGCGCGCCGAAGAAGATCAGGCCGAAGTGGCTCATCACCTGCTCGATCACCACCGGGGTGAAGTGCAGGCCGATGCCGATGCCCACCACCCATTGGCCGCATTTGCGGCCGCCGGGAATTTCCGCGAGCTGCCAGGGTGTCAGGCAGCGCACCAGGATGATCGCCAGCAACGAGCCGACCATGTACGGCAGTGGCCAGCCGATCTGGCTGGCGAGATACCCGCCCAGCAGACCGACCAGCGGTGTTGCCCACCAGTTTCTGAACGTGGCCTCAGACATCGGCCACGGCACGACGCTGCAGGGAACGCTTGCGCCAGATGCGCAGGAGCGGGAACAACAGCATCAAGGCCGTCAGTACCCACACGCCGAAGGTGATCGGGCTCGACCAGAGGATCTGCAATTCGCCGTTGGAAATCGACAGCGCACGACGCAGGTTCTGCTCCATCAACCCGCCGAGGATAAAGCCCAGCAGCACCGGCGAGAGCGGGAAATCCAGCTTGCGCAGGATGTAGCCGAAGATGCCGATGCCGACCATCAGGAACAGGTCGAAGGTGGTGGCGTGAACCGCGTACACACCGATCGCAGTGATGATGGCGATCACCGGCACCAGTGCCCAGTTCGGCACGGCAAGGATGCGGGTGAAGATGCGGATCATCGGGATGTTGAGGATCACCAGCATGATGTTGGCGATAAACAACGAGGCGATCAGGCCCCAGACGATGTCCGGTTGCTGTTGGAACAGCAGCGGGCCGGGGGTGATGTTGTACAGCGACAGGGCGCCGATCATCACCGCCGTGGTGCCCGAGCCGGGTACGCCGAGGGTCAGCATCGGCACCAGGGCGCCGCAGGCGGAAGCGCCGATCGCGGTTTCCGGAGCCGCCAGGCCGCGCATGTCGCCCTGACCGAATTTACCGCTGGCACCGGCCAGGCGTTTTTCGGTCATGTAGGCCACGGCCGAGGCCAGTGTGGCACCCGCGCCCGGCAATACGCCCATGATGAAACCCAGCAGGCCGCAGCGAATATTCACGACGAATACCGCGGAAGCTTCCTTCAGGTTGAACATCATGCGTCCGGTGGCTTTCACGGCTTCCTGGCCACGGTGGGTTTTTTCCAGCAGCAACAGGATCTCGCTGATGGAGAACAGGCCCAATACAAGCACCACGAACTGGATGCCGTCGGTCAGGTGGATGTTATCGCCGGTGAAGCGGTACACGCCGCTGTTGGCATCGATACCCACTGCTGACAGAAACAGGCCGATCAAGGCCGCGACAAAGGTCTTCAGCGGCTTGTCACCGGCCATGCCGCCCAGGCAGACGATGGCAAACACCATCAGTACGAAATATTCCGCCGGGCCGAAGGCAATCGCCCATTTGGCCAGCAGCGGGGCGAACAGCACCATGCCGCAGGTGGCGATAAACGCACCGATGAACGAACTCCACGCCGACAGCGACAACGCCACGCCCGCCAGGCCTTTGCGAGCCATCGGGTAGCCGTCGAGGGTGGTCATCACGGTGGAAGCTTCACCCGGGATGTTCAACAGGATCGAGCTGATGCGCCCGCCGTATTCGCAGCCCAGGTACACGGCCGCCAACAGGATCAAGGCCGACTCAGGCGGCAGCCCCAGGGCAAATGCGATGGGGATCAACAGCGCTACGCCGTTGATCGGCCCAAGGCCCGGCAACAGGCCGACCACGGTGCCGATCAAGGTGCCGCACAGTGCGGTGATCAGGTTGTAAGGGGTCAGTGCAACGCCGAAGCCCTGGCCCAAATAGCTGAACGTATCCATATCAGTTCTCCAGAACTTCAAGCAGGCCGAGCGGCAGCGGTACATCCATGGCCTTGTCGAACAGCAGGTAAAGACCGATGCTCATCAAGGTCACGATCACCACGCTGGGCATCCAGCGGCCGCCATACAGGCGCGCCATCGGAATGCCGATCAGCATGCTGCTGAGGATGAAACCCAAGGGTTCGAAGGTGCCGGCAAACACCAGCAGCAACCCGACGCAGATGCCGATCTTGATCAGGGTCTGGCGGTCCAGCGCGGGCTCTTCTTCTGTGTGCTTGGTGGGCTGTGGACGAAACAGCATGTAGATCAGGCCCAGGCCCATCAGCCCGAGCATCAGCAGCGGGTAGGCCCGAGGCCCTACCGGCTCGTAGGAAAACGACGCCTGATATGGCCAGGCCATCAGTGCGAGGCCGGCACAGACCAGCAACATCACTGAGGCGAAAATGCGTTGTAAGAGCATGGGAAACTCCTTGGAGACTCTTGTAGGCGCGAGCTTGCTCACGAAGAACGCCAGGACGTCGCGTTTATACAGGCAGCACGCGTCATCGTTGAAGTTTTTCGCGAGCAAGCCCGCTCCCACAGAGGGGCGATTACTGGATCAGGCCGAACTCTTTGGCCAGCACTTTGTAGTCAGCCACCTGTTTCTTCACGTAGGTGTCCAGCTCCGGGCCGGTCATGGCGAACGGGAACAGCTCGCGCTGGTCACGCAGCTTGGCGAACTCTTCGGAAGCCAGCAGTTTGTCGAAGGCGTCTTTCCACCAGGCATAGTCTTCGTCGCTGACTTTTGGCCCGAGGTAGAAGCCACGCACCACCGGCCAGACGATGTCGTAGCCTTGTTCCTTGGCGGTCGGGATGTTCTTCATTTCCGGCTCGTCCAGGCGTTCGTCGGAGAACACCGCCAGCAGGCGCATGTCACCACTGAGGATGTGCGGCATGGAGTCGGAGATGTCGGTACTGCCTACCTGGATATGGCCGCCGAGCAGGGCGGTGGCGATCTCGCCGCCGCCTTCCAGTGCCACGTAACGCAGGTCACGCGGGTTGATGCCGGCGGCCTTGGCGATCAGGGCGGTTTGCATCCAGTCCTGGCTGCCGACGGTGCCGCCGGAACCGATGACCACGCTGCCTGGATCTTTCTTCAGGGCCTTGACCAGATCGTCGAGGTTTTTGTAGGGCGAATCGTTTTTCACCGCGATGGCGCCGTAGCTGGTGCCGACGGCCGCGAGCCAGCGCACGGCGCTTTCATCGAAGCGGCCAAATTTGCCCTGGGCCAGGTTCAACAGCGAGCCGCTGGACCACGCCACCAGCGTGCCAGCGTCGGCCGGACGCTGCGCCACGACGGCGTTGTAGGCCACCGCGCCCACGCCGCCGGGCATGTAGGTCACGCGCATCGGCTTGCTCAACAGTTTCTCGTTGACCAGCGCGCTCTGCGCCAGTTTGCAGGTCAGGTCGAAACCACCGCCAGGGGACGCCGGGGCGATGCACTCCGGGCGCTTGGGCTCGGCGGCCAGCAGTTGGCTGGCGAACAGCATGCAGCTGGCCGTCAGGGCAAATTTACGCAGTGAAAGGGTCATGTTCATCTCCATCATTGTTGTTATGAGGTTGCTGTTACCAGAGTGCGACGCTGTAGCTCACCAGCAGGCGCACTTCATCCGCATCACGGGCCGAATAGTTGGAACGGTAGGTGGCATTGCGCAGACGCACGGCCACGTCCTTGAACGTGCCGCTTTGCACCACGTAGCGGATCTCGCTGTTGCGTTCCCACTCCTTGCCGGTCTCGCCGTTCTTGAGCTTGATGTTGTCACCCGACAGGTAACGGCTCATGAAACTCAGGCCGGGAATCCCCAGCTTGGCGAAGTCGTAGTCGTAGCGGGCCTGCCAGGAGCGTTCTTCGGCGCCGGCAAAGTCGTTGATCTGCACGAAGTTGACAAGGTAAGGATCGCTACCGTCCACGTAGGGAAAGGCGCTGTCGCCGGACATGTGCTGGTAACCGGCGCTGAGCTTATGGCCATTGAGGGCATAGCTGAAGAGGCCGTTGAGGGAGGTGTTGTCGATCTTGCCGCCGCGCGCCGCGCCGGTGTCGTCACTGACGGCCAGGCGCAGGTCGGCGCCGAAGGTGCCGGGGCCCATCGGGCGCGAGGCCACGAGGCCGAGGAAATGCTGGCGGTACACGTCGTCGAGTTGGGCGAAGTGGTAGCTACCGGTGATCTTGTCGGCGAACTTGTAGTCCACGCCGCCGAAGTCGAAATGCTTGCCGGTGGCGCCGCTGAGGAAGCGGCTGTTTTTGTTGTTGAGGCCGATGTCTTCGTAGTTGGTGTCGTCGCGGTCCTTGGCCTTGTTCAGGCGGCCGCCGGTGAACACCAGGTTCTTGAATTCCCTGGAACTGAGCAGGCCGCCTTCAAACGTCTGCGGCAGGATGCGCCCGTCGTTGGGCTTGAGGATCGGCAATTCGGGGATCAGCGCGCCGATCTTCAGCTCGGTGGCGGAGATCTTCACTTTGCCGGTCAGGCCGAGTTTGGAATATTCGTTGGCGGCGCGGCCGTCGTCGTGGGTCGGCAACAGCCCGGTGCCGGTGCGGTCGGGGCTGGAGTCGAGCTTGACCCCGAGCATGCCCAGCGCATCCACGCCGAAGCCGACGGTACCGTCGGTATAGCCCGACTGCAGGTTGAGCATGAAGCCCTGGGCCCACTCGTCGCGCTTGGATTGTTGTGCGCTGGTGCCGTCGCGAAAGTCGCGGTTGAAGTACATGTTGCGGGTTTCGAGGGTGGCGGTGCTGTCCTCGAAAAAGGCGGCCTGGCCTGCGGGCGAAAAGCCGGCGAGGGCGGCGGCACTGGCAAGGGCGGTCTGGGTGATACGAGAAGAACGAGCAGGCGGCTGTGTGCGCAGCATCGTGGGTGTACTCCGTTATTGTTCTTATTTTGGCGAAAACGCTTCGAGGCGTTTTTCGGGCGCTATGGGTGAAATAGCTCGGCAGGCGAAACCCACCGTGGCTGGATGCTAAAGGGCGAAGCTTTCACTAACCTTTCAGTCGCCTTTCAATGTTTTCGGGCTTCACAGCGCAGGCCGCGCCTGTAAACTCCCCGGCAAAGCGTGGCGCCGACCACCCCCGAACGAGGTAAAAACCCATGCGTGTCCTTCTGGTCGAAGACCATTTGCAGCTAGCCGAAAGTGTCGCCCAGGCGCTCAAGAGCACGGGTTTGACCGTCGACGTGTTGCACGACGGAGTGGCGGCGGACCTGGCCTTGAGCAGCGAGGAATACGCGGTGGCGATTCTCGATGTGGGCCTGCCGCGCATGGACGGTTTTGAAGTGTTGGCGCGCCTGCGGGCCCGTGGGAAAAATCTGCCGGTGTTGATGTTGACCGCACGCAGCGATGTGAAGGACCGCGTGCATGGCCTCAACCTGGGCGCGGATGACTACCTGGCCAAGCCGTTCGAACTGACGGAGCTGGAAGCCCGGGTCAAGGCGCTGCTGCGCCGTAGCGTGCTGGGCGGTGAGCGGCAACAGGCGTGTGGCGTGCTGATTTACGACCTGGATACGCGGCGCTTCACCCTGGGTGGTGAACTGCTGACCCTGACCTCCCGCGAGCAGGCGGTGCTTGAGGCGCTGATCGCGCGCCCGGGCCGGGTCATGAGCAAGGAGCAACTGGCTTCCCAGGTGTTTGGCCTGGATGAAGAGGCTAGCCCCGATGCCATCGAAATCTACGTGCACCGCCTGCGCAAGAAACTCGATGGCCAGCCTGTGGCCATCGTCACCTTCCGTGGCCTGGGGTACCTGCTGGAAGCCCGCGATGCATAAGCCCAGCAGCCTGCGCTGGCGCCTGCTGTGGAACCTGGCGCTGTTGCTGGTGGTGTTGATGATTGCCAGCGGCTTGAGCGCTTACTGGAATGGGCGCGAGGCGGCGGACACGGCTTACGACCGCACGCTGTTGGCCTCGGCGCGGACCATTGCGGCCGGCCTGTCCCACCGCGACGGCACCTTGAGTGCCGATGTGCCCTACGTCGCCCTGGATACGTTCGCCTACGACAGCGCCGGGCGAATCTACTACCAGGTCAACGATATTCACCAGAAGCTGATTTCCGGCTACGAAAACCTGCCGGGCCCGCCGCCGGGCACTCCACGCACCGATGACTATCCGGCGCTGGCGCGCTTTTATAACGCCAGGTATCAGGGCCAGAACGTGAGAGTGGTCAGCCTGCTCAAGGCAGTCTCCGAACCGAACATGAACGGCATGGCGGAAATCCGCGTGGCCGAAACCGACGAAGCGCGGGTGGCGATGGCGCGCAGCCTGATGGCCGATACCTTGCTGCGCCTGGGGATGCTGGCCATCGGTGCATTGTTGTTGGTGTTCTTTGCCGTGAGTGCGGCGCTGCGGCCGTTGGAGCGCTTGCGCACGGCCGTGGAAGAGCGTCAGCCCGATGACCTGCGGCCATTGCCGCTGGTGGAAGTGCAGCATGAATTGGGCCCGCTGGTACATGCGCTCAACCATTTCACCGAACGCCTGCGCGGGCAGTTCGAGCGCCAGGCACAGTTTATTGCCGATGCCGCCCATGAGCTGCGCACTCCGTTGGCAGCGCTCAAGGCACGCTTGGAGCTTGGCCTGCGTGCCGAAGATCCGGCTACCTGGCGCACCACCCTGGAAACCGCAGCCCAGGGCACTGATCGCCTGACTCACCTGGCCAATCAATTGCTCTCGCTGGCGCGCATCGAAAACGGCGCCCGGGCGATTGCCGAAGGCGGGGCCCAGTTGCTGGACCTGAGCCAGTTGGCTCGCGAGCTGGGCATGGCCATGGCGCCGCTGGCCCATGCGCGTGGCGTGGCCCTGGCGCTGGAGGCGGATGAACCGGTGTGGCTGCGGGGCGAGCCCACCTTGTTGAACGAGTTGTTGAGCAACCTGGTGGACAACGCCCTGGCCCACACGCCCCCGGGCGGCAACGTGATCCTGCGGGTCACGGCGCCGGCGGTACTTGAGGTGGAAGATGACGGCCCGGGCATCCCGCTGGATGAGCGGGACCGAGTGTTCGAGCGCTTCTATCGGCGCAGCCAGCAGGGCTTGGGGGCGGGCTTGGGGTTGGCGATTGTTGGCGAGATCTGCCGGGCACACCTGGCGCAGATCAGCTTGCATGACGGAGAGTTGGCGGGGTTGAAAGTGCGGGTCAGTTTTATCGCGGGGTAATCAGTAGAACATCGACCGTGCTTCATCCAGCTCGGCGCGCAAGGTGTCGCTGTAGGGGTCGAGTCGCAGCTTCTTGATCGCAGGTACCGTCAATATCGGCACGCTGGCCAGCGGGTGGTCAGTGTCGCGGTGACAATACAACACGGCGACCTGCACCAGGTCGATATAGTCCAGGCGCTCGGAGTCGCGCTCAAGGTTCATGTACTGCGCCGGCAGGTTCACCAGCATTTCCGGGAAGTCCCAGCGCCGCAGCAGCTTGTCCCCCAGCAACGGGTGGATGCTTTCAATCACGTGATCGAGGCTGACCGGATCGGACAGCAGTTCATAGTGATCTTCGGCGAAGGTCAGGATCGGCAGCACGCCAATCTGGTGCACCAGCCCACCCAGCGCCGCCTGGTCAGGCTTCAACTGGCTGTGGTTGCGGCACAACGCATAGCTCACGCCGGCCACTTCCAGGCTGCGCCGCCAGACATCGCGCATCTTCTGTTCGACCACCTCGGAACGGGCGTGGAAGATCTGTTCCATCACCAGGCCGATCGCCAGGTTGCTGCTGTAGTTGGTGCCCAGGCGGGTGATGGCGGTGTGCAGGTCGGTGACTTCCTGGGTCGCGCGCAACAGGGGGCTGTTGACCACTTTGATCAGCCGCGCCGACAAGGCGGTGTCGCGGCCGATCACTTTGCTCAGATGGCTGATGCTGATGTCCGGGTCTTCGGCGGCCTGGCGAATGTTCAGGGCCACTTCCGGCAGCGTTGGCAGAACCAGGTCATCGTTATCGATGGCCACAACCAACGCCTGTTGGACTTTTTCCGCCAGCTTGTTCATTCAAGATCTCTAGGGTGTAGCAAAAAGGTACGACGATCAGCGCTGGATCTCGCGATCACGGTCCAGCTGGTAGGGCAGGTCGAGCAGCTGAAGGCCCGGGCCTTCCAGCGTGCCTACATGCACATCGCCACTCTCTGCTGCTTCGGCTTGCAGCACCGCTAGAAGTTCAATCGCCTGATCGGCACGGGCGGCAAGCACCACCTCGCCGATGGCGCTGTTGTGATTCGGGGAAAACAGTGGGGTGCCGGGCTCAGGCAGCTCGCCGGCATTCAGGCTCAGGCGATACAGGCGACGCTTGAGTTTGCCCAAATACTGCATGCGCGCGACGATTTCCTGGCCGGTGTAGCAGCCTTTCTTGAAGCTGACGCCGCCGACGGCTTGCAGGTTGAGCATCTGCGGGATGAACAGTTCGCGGGTCTGGGGCATGACCTGGCCGATACCGGCACGGATCTGGCCCAGCAGCCATTGGTTCAGTTCACCTTCGTTCAATTGTGCGGCGAGTTGGCTGTGCAGGGTTTGAGCTTGGGCGGCGGGGGCCCAGAGTTCGGCACGGCCCGGCGATACGCGGATGGCGATCAGGTCGTCGCTGCGCACCACGCTGTCGGTCTCGGCGGGTAGTTGGAGGCCGAGGCCGGCCAGTACCTGATCGGCATCCGACACACCGAAACGCGCCCAGGCAGCGCTTTCGTCGGTGAGTTTGGATTTGGAGAACACGGCGTACTTTTTCAGGTCCGCCAGTTGTGGCTCCAGCAGTTCGGTGGCCATGGCCAGCAACACGCCATCGCCTTGCAGTAGGATGCGGAAGCTCGACTGCATGCGCCCTTTCTGGGTGCAGCGCGCGCCCAGGCTGGCCTGGGTGTCACTCAGGTAGTTAAGGTTGCAGGTCAGTTGTCCCTGGAGGAACTTGGCAGCGTCGGCACCACGGACGGCGAGAACGCCTTCGTGGGACAGGGGGCAGAAAAAAGCAGAGTCAGCCATGGGTCATCGCAGGTTAAAAAGTCATGAGTGCATCATAGAGGGGCGCCCGGCAAATGGATAGTTTCCGTATGGCCGACCAAAGCCGACTGTTCCAGGCAGCTTCGGCCTGTATACTTGCGCTCTATTTGAGGAGCGCTCCATGGTCGAAGATGTAGAACTCAATCGCCTCTACTGGCACAGCCGCCGCGGCATGCTTGAACTGGACGTGTTGCTGGTACCGTTCGTCAGGGAGGTCTATCCGCACCTCAACGACGTCGACCGCGACTGCTACCGCAAGCTGCTGGAATGCGAGGATCAGGACATGTTCGGCTGGTTCATGGAACGCGCCGAATCGGAAGACCCGGAGCTGCAGCGCATGGTTCGGATGATTCTGGATCGTGTCCAGCCCAAGTAATACGTTCGAATGCCGCTGGCACGCCTCCGGGCAGTTGCTGGCGGCTTATCTTTTCGCCCAGGCGTTCGCACTGGGTGCGCTGTGGTTTCTCGATGTGTCCCGATGGTTCGGAGCCTTTGGCGCCTTGTTGTGCCTGGCCCATGCCGGTTGGGTATTGCCGCGTCATATCCTGCTGACTCACCGTTCGTCGATCCGTGGCCTGCGCCGCGACGAGGATGGCTGGCAGTTGTGGAGCGCCGCGCGTGGCTGGCACAGCGTGCAACTGCGCCCCGACAGCCTGGCGTTGCCGTTGGCCGTGGTGCTGCGCTTTCGGGTGCAGGGTGACTGGCGGGTGCGTTCGATCTGCGTGCCACGGGATTCGCAGGCTACCGATGTGCATCGGCGCCTGCGGGTGCGCTTGAAGTTCAGCCGCCGTAGGTGGTTGGCACCAGAATAGTGTCGCGTGCTTCGGGCAGCATTTGCGGGTAGTCGAGGGTGTAATGCAATCCCCGGCTTTCCTTGCGCTCCATGGCCGAGCGGATCATCAGTTCCGCCACCTGGGCCAGGTTGCGCAGCTCGATCAGGTCGCGGCTGACTTTATAGTTGCTGTAGAACTCGTCGATCTCATCCAGCAACAGTCGAACCCGGTGCTGCGCCCGCGCCAGGCGCTTGTTGGTGCGCACGATGCCCACGTAGTCCCACATGAAGCGCCGCAACTCGTCCCAGTTGTGGGCGATGATCACGTCTTCGTCCGAATCGGTCACCTGGCTGGCGTCCCAGCGGGGCAGGGCGGCCGGCACCGGGATGCGCGGCAGCTGTTCAAGGATGTCGGCGGCGGCGGAGCGGGCGTACACGAAACACTCCAGCAACGAATTGCTGGCCATGCGGTTGGCGCCGTGCAGGCCGGTGAAGCTGGTTTCGCCAATGGCGTACAGGCCGGGCACGTCGGTGCGGCCGTTCTGGTCGACCATCACGCCGCCGCAGGTGTAGTGCGCCGCCGGGACGACCGGGATCGGGCCCTTGGTGATGTCGATATTGAACGCCAGGCAGCGCTCGTAGACCGTCGGGAAATGGGTCTTGATGAAGGCTTCGGGCTTGTGGCTGATGTCCAGGTAGACGCAGTCGATGCCCAGGCGCTTCATTTCATGGTCGATGGCCCGGGCGACGATGTCCCGCGGGGCCAGTTCTGCTCGTGGGTCGAAGCGCTGCATGAAACGTTCGCCGTTGGGCAGCTTCAGGTGTGCGCCTTCGCCGCGCAGGGCTTCGGTGATCAGGAAGCTCTTGGCCTGCGGGTGATACAGGCAAGTGGGGTGGAACTGGTTGAATTCCAGGTTCGCCACCCGGCAGCCCGAACGCCAGGCCATGGCAATGCCGTCACCGCAGGCGCCGTCGGGGTTGCTGGTATAGAGGTAGACCTTCGCTGCGCCGCCCGAGGCGAGAATGGTGAAGCGCGCGCCGTAGGTGTCGACTTCGCCGCTGGCCCGGTTGAGCACATAGGCGCCGAGGCAGCGTTCGCCCGGCAGGCCAAGGCGCTTTTCGGTGATCAGGTCGACGGCGACCCGCTGTTCCAGCAGTTCGATGTTGGGGCGTTGCCGGGCCTGGGCGAGCAGGGTCTTGAAGATCGCGGCGCCGGTGGCGTCGGCGGCATGGATGATCCGCCGATGGCTGTGGCCGCCTTCGCGGGTCAGGTGGAACTCGAAGCCGCCGTCGTCGGTGCCGGAATGTTCGTCGCGGGTGAAGGGCACGCCCTGGTCGATCAGCCACTGGATGGCTTCGCGGCTATGCTCGACGGTGAAGCGCACCGCTTCTTCATTGCACAGGCCGCCGCCGGCATTCAGGGTGTCTTCGACGTGGGATTGCACCGTGTCGGTGTCATCGAGCACCGCGGCGACACCGCCCTGGGCCCAGAACGTCGAGCCATTGGCGAGGTCGCCCTTGCTCAGTACGGCTATGCGCAGGTGGCCCGGCAGGGTCAGTGCAAGGCTCAAACCCGCAGCGCCGCTGCCAATCACCAGGACATCGTGTTGAAACTGTTGGCTCATTTGAAGGATTCCGCAAAAAGCGATCCGTAGGGGGCGCAAACAGGACGCCTGGATCGGCGAATCAAAGGGTGACACGGCCCACTAGTATATAGAGGGGGGGAGCGGCACAATAGCCGGGCATTCGTGGCATTGTGAGACTACGGGCAACGAACTGCACGGCTTTCATGAAACGGACAGCGATTGGGATGGGAACTTTTTGCATAGGCCCCGACTCAATAGCAGGATGCCCGAAAGCTGGGAACACGCTGGATTTGCTGAGCCGCGTCTGTGTCAGGCGCGTCAGGAAACTGGCGACAGATTATTCGCGCAGCCGGCATTGCCCGCGCTGCGTTTTTCGTGTGTGCCAAATCAGTGCGCGCCGGAAACTTGCTTGGAGGGGGAGAACTTTTGCGAAAAGTCCGAGTCTATGTTTGCAAGCCTGATCGATTAGTTATGCAAGCCTCCTTCAAGTACAACGAGGAGTGTTCATGCTAACCCAGGAAGAGGATCAGCAGCTGGTCGAGCGCGTTCAACGCGGCGACAAGCGGGCATTTGATCTGCTAGTGCTGAAATACCAGCACAAAATTCTCGGGTTGATCGTGCGGTTTGTGCACGACACCCATGAAGCGCAGGACGTTGCACAGGAAGCCTTTATCAAGGCGTACCGTGCACTCGGTAATTTCCGCGGTGACAGTGCGTTTTACACGTGGCTGTATCGCATCGCCATTAACACGGCGAAGAACTATCTGGTTTCTCGCGGTCGCCGCCCGCCGGATAGTGATGTTAGTTCGGAAGATGCTGAATTTTATGATGGTGATCACGGCCTCAAGGATCTCGAGTCGCCGGAGCGTGCATTGCTGCGCGACGAGATCGAAGGAACCGTCCATCGCACTATTCAACAACTGCCAGAAGATTTGCGTACGGCGTTAACTTTACGTGAATTCGATGGTCTGAGTTACGAAGACATTGCGAGCGTCATGCAATGTCCGGTGGGTACCGTACGCTCCCGGATCTTCCGGGCTCGGGAAGCCATCGATAAAGCCCTGCAGCCGTTGTTGCAGGAAAACTGAGACAGCGGCGACAGCCAAGAGAGGAACCGCCATGAGTCGTGATGCCCTGCAGGAATCGCTGTCCGCAGTGATGGATAACGAAGCGGATGAACTGGAACTTCGTCGAGTGCTTAATGCATTTGATGATGCCGAAACCCGTGATACCTGGTCTCGTTACCAAGTCGCTCGGGCGGTGATGCACAAGGATCTTCTAATCCCTCGTCTGGATATTGCTGCGGCCGTTTCTGCTGCACTGGCTGATGAAGCCGTTCCGGCAAAAGCTGCTCGCGGTCCTTGGCGTAGCCTGGGCCGTCTGGCAGTCGCTGCTTCGGTGACCGTCGCTGTATTGGCAGGTGTCCGCCTGTACAACCAGGACGAAATCGCCGGTGCCGAACTGGCCCAACAGACCCAGCAACCGGTCATGGCCGGCCCGCAGGTCAAGGGTCCAGCCGTACTGGCCGGCTACAAGGAAAGCTCCGATACCACCGGGCCTATGGCCAACGGTGTACTTCAAGGGCAATCCGGCTGGCAGGATCAGCGTCTTCCAGGCTACCTGCGCCAACACGCACAGGAATCGGCCTTGAAAGGCACTGAAAGCGCTCTGCCTTACGCCCGCGCTGCAAGCCTGGAAAACCGCTAGTCCGCCAAGGAGCTTTATGCGCGCCATACCGCTCCTTGCGCTTTTGCTCAGTGGCTGGTTTGCAGTCCCCGCCCATGCCGATGAAGCCCAAGACTGGCTGACGCGTCTTGGGCGGGCGGAGCAGCAGCAAAGCTTTCAGGGCACCTTCATCTACGAGCGTAACGGTAGTTTTTCTACCCATGACATCTGGCATCGTGTCCAGAATGGTCAGGTCCGTGAGCGGCTTTTGCAGCTCGATGGTTCTGCCCAGGAAGTCCTGCGCTTCGATGGCCGTACCCAATGCGTGAGCGGCACGCTGGTTGCCGGGCTTGGGGGCTCCCCCAATACCTCTGCGCGTACCCTTGATCCGCAAAAACTCAAAGCGTTCTACGATCTTGCCGTCATCGGCAAATCGCGCGTGGCCGGTCGGAATGCGGTGATCGTCTCCGTGACCCCCCGCGATCAATACCGTTATGGTTTTGAGCTGCATCTGGATCGTGAAACTGCGCTGCCATTGAAGTCATTGTTGCTTAACGACCAGGGCCAGTTGCTGGAGCGTTTCCAGTTCACCCAGCTCAATACATCGGTGCCTGACGATCGTGATTTGCAGCCCAGTGGCGAATGCACGCCGGTGGCGGTGACCAACGCCAAGGCCCCGGAGGTCGAAATCCCTCAGGATTGGCGCCTCGACTGGTTGCCACCAGGCTTTCAGCTGGTCAACAGCAGTGCCCATAAAGACTCCCACACCAAGGTAACCGTCAGCAGTCTGATGTATGACGATGGTCTGGCGCGTTTTTCGGTATTCCTGGAGCCGCTTAACGGTGCGACCGTAAACGAGACCCGCACCCAGTTGGGCCCGACAGTCGCCGTTTCACGGCGGTTGAATACCCTGGAAGGCGAGGTGATGGTGACCGTCGTCGGCGAGATCCCGATTGGCACCGCCGAGCGAATAGCGCTGTCACTACGCAGTGGCACCGTGCCCGCCAAGCCTTGAGTTGTTAATCCTATGTTCATCCTGATATTTCAATGTTGCGCAGGAGATAGTCGATGCCTGCCTCTGCCGAGAGACATGAAATGTCTGGATCATTTTTTTCACTTGCTAATATTCCCTATGTTTTTTATAGGTCAGGGCTTAACGGCCCTGGCCTTGTTTTGTTCGCGGAACAAAAATGTCGGTCGCAGTTTTTCGGCGTTTATTGAACCCTGTCGCTCAACCCTGCTCGTCGTAACGGGAGCTGTATGTCGATACCACGTTTGAAGTCTTACCTATCCATAGTCGCCACGGTGCTGGTGCTGGGTCAGGCCGTTACCGCGCAAGCGGCCGAGCTGCCTGACTTCACCCAACTGGTGGAGCAGGCGTCGCCTGCCGTGGTGAACATCAGTACTACGCAGAAGCTGCCGGATCGTAAGGTCTCCAACCAGCAGATGCCCGACCTGGAAGGCCTGCCGCCGATGCTGCGGGAGTTCTTCGAACGCGGCATGCCCCAGCCGCGCACGCCGCGTGGCGGTGGTGGCGGCCAGCGTGAGGCCCAGTCCCTGGGCTCGGGCTTCATCATCTCGCCTGACGGCTACATCCTCACCAACAACCACGTGATTGCCGACGCCGACGAGATCCTGGTGCGCCTGGCGGACCGCAGTGAGCTGAAAGCCAAACTGGTGGGCACCGACCCACGTTCCGACGTGGCCCTGCTGAAAATCGAAGGCAAGGACCTGCCGGTGCTGAAACTGGGCAAATCCCAGGACCTGAAAGCCGGCCAATGGGTCGTCGCCATCGGTTCGCCGTTTGGTTTTGACCATACTGTGACCCAGGGTATCGTCAGCGCCATCGGTCGCAGCCTGCCGAACGAAAACTACGTGCCGTTCATCCAGACCGACGTGCCGATCAACCCGGGCAACTCCGGCGGTCCGTTGTTCAACCTGGCGGGTGAAGTCGTTGGCATCAACTCGCAGATCTACACCCGCTCCGGTGGTTTCATGGGCGTTTCGTTCGCGATTCCGATCGACGTGGCCATGGACGTTTCGAACCAGCTGAAAACCGGTGGCAAAGTCAGCCGCGGCTGGCTGGGGGTGGTGATCCAGGAAGTGAACAAGGACCTGGCTGAATCCTTCGGTCTCGACAAGCCGGCCGGTGCCCTGGTCGCGCAGATCCAGGACGATGGCCCTGCTGCCAAAGGTGGCCTGCAAGTCGGTGACGTGATCTTGAGCATGAACGGCCAGCCGATCGTCATGTCTGCGGACTTGCCACACCTGGTGGGCGCGCTCAAGGCCGGCAGCAAGGCCAAGCTGGAAGTGATTCGTGACGGCAAGCGCCAGAACGTCGAACTGACCGTCGGTGCGATCCCGGAAGAAGGCGCGGCGCTGGATGCGCTGGGCAACAGCAAGCCAGGTGCCGAGCGCAGCAGCAATCGCCTGGGCATTGCCGTCGTCGAGTTGACCGACGAACAGAAAAAGAGCTTCGACCTCAAGAGCGGTGTAGTGATCAAGGAAGTCCAGGACGGTCCTGCCTCCCTGATCGGCCTGCAACCAGGTGATGTCATCACCCACCTGAACAACCAGGCTATCAACTCCACCAAAGAGTTCACCGACATCGCCAAGGCGCTGCCGAAGAACCGTTCGGTGTCGATGCGCGTCCTGCGTCAGGGGCGTGCCAGCTTCATTACCTTCAAACTGGCCGAGTAATCCGCTAGTCCAATAAAAAGCCCCGCTCTCGATGTTCGAGAGCGGGGCTTTTTTGTGGCTGAAAGGTTTAGCCCATCATGTCTTTGATCATGCGCTCCTGGTCGATCAGTTCACGCTGGCGTGCGTCGATACGTGACGAAAGCGGGAAGTTGCTGCCGGCGCGACGCTTGGCGAAATCCAATTGCTGGATGGCCTGCTTGAAATCTCCCACCAGCGCGAAGTACTCGGCGCGGGCCTGGTGCAGGCCGATGATATTGCCCGACAAGCCACGGGTTTCCGCAACCTGGTACCAGACGTCCGGATCGTCCGGGCGAGACTTCAACAATCCTTCCAGGGCTTTTTCCGCGTCAGCGTTGCGGTTCTGCTTGAGCAGCAGATCCACACGAACCTGGTTCAGCGGATAGTTGCCTGGATATTGCGTCAACATTCGGTCCGTACGCTGCTGGGCATCCGGCAGGCGATTGTTGGTCATGTCCAGCTCTATCTGCGCCAGGTTGTAGGTGATGTCGTTGGGCGCCTTGGCCAGCAGCGGCTTGAGGTTTTCCCGGGCCAGGTTGAACTGGGCACCCTTGATCTGAGCGATGGCGAGGCCATAACGCGCGATATCGTTCTTCGGATTTTCATCCAGCTGGGCCTGGAAACGTTTGGCGGCCAGCCCCGGGGTGTCTTCGTAATACAGCTGCACCCGAGCACGGATCAGTTGATAGCGCAGGCTGTCCTCAATGCCACCCAGCTTGGCTTGCTCCGCACGGTTGCGGGTGTCGGCGATCCGCGATTCGGTTACCGGGTGAGTCAGCAGGAATTCAGGCGGCTTGGCATCGAAACGGTACTGGCGCATCAAGCGCTCGAACATGGTTGGCATGGACCGTGGGTCGTAGCCGGCTTTCTCCAGGTTGAGAATGCCGATGCGGTCAGCCTCTTGCTCGTTTTGCCGGGAAAAGCGCCGTTGCTCCTGGATCGCGGCGGCCTGGCTGCCGGCGATCGCGGCAATGCCCGCATCGCCTGCGCCAGCGGCGGCAGCGATGATGCCGCCGAGCAGCGCAGCCATCATCGGGATCTGCATGCGCTGCTGTGCTTCCACGCCTCGTGCGAAGTGACGTTGGGACAAGTGAGCCAGTTCGTGGGCCAGTACCGAGGCATATTCGCCTTCGGTCTGGGCGTTGAGGAACAGGCCGCCGTTGACCCCGACGATGCCGCCCGGTGCGGCAAAGGCGTTCAACTGCGGGCTGTTGATCAGAATGAATTCCAGGCGCCGGTCATTGACCTGGCTGGTTTCCACCAGCTTATAAACGCTGGATTCGACGTAATCCTTGAGCTGCGGGTCGTTGAGTTGCGAGACCTGGCCACGCAGGTAGGCCAGCCATGCCCGACCCAGATCGTATTCCTGTTTTGGCGAGACAATGGCAGAACTGGCGTCGCCAAGTGACGGCAGGTCGTCGGCGAAGCCTGGAGAGGCAAGCAGGCAAGCCAGCGTCAGCAGGGTAGGGCGCAAAAAAGTCATGCACAAAGCCTTTCGACAAAGAGCTTACTGTAGCCGGACACTGAGCTTCGGACCAGATATTCTAAGCGCCCTCGACGCCCACCCGGAGTTAGACCATGACCGACGCTGTAGCCTTCGATGCCGAACTGGATGCCAGTGGCCTTAACTGCCCGCTGCCCTTGCTCAAGGCCAAGCTGGAGCTCAATCGGCTGGCCAGCGGCGCGGTGCTCAAGGTGATCGCCACGGACGCTGGCTCCCAGCGGGACTTTCGTACGTTTGCCAAGCTGGCCGGCCACACCCTGCTGCATGAAGAAGACGAAGCGGGCGTCTATCGTTACTGGTTGCGCAAGGCCTGAATCGCTTGAATATGCTGTCCTTATCGCCTGAGGTTTATTGATGTTCAAAGTGTTACGTGACTGGATTCAGCGCTACTTCTCCGACGAAGAAGCCGTGGTGCTGGCCGTCCTGCTGTTTCTTGCCTTTACGGCCGTGCTCACTTTGGGCGGCATGCTGGCGCCGGTACTGGCGGGGATGGTGCTGGCGTACCTGATGCAAGGCCTGGTCTCCATCCTGGAGCGTCTGCGCTTGCCGGGTGGGGCAGCGGTGGGTCTGGTGTTTGCCTTGTTCATGGGGCTGTTGCTGGTATTTATCGTGATCGTGGTGCCTTTGCTGTGGCACCAGTTGATCACCTTGTTCAACGAGCTACCGGGCATGCTCGCCAAGTGGCAGTCATTGCTGCTGCTGTTGCCTGAGCGCTATCCGCACCTGGTGTCGGACGAGCAGGTCCTGCAGGCCATTGAGGTGGCTCGCGGCGAAATCGGAAAGTTCGGACAATGGGCGCTGACCTTTTCCCTTTCGAGCTTGCCGCTGCTGGTCAACATCATGATCTACCTGGTACTGGTGCCGATCCTGGTGTTTTTCTTCCTCAAGGACCGCGAGATGATCGGTCGCTGGGTGCGTGGCTATCTGCCCCGTGAGCGTGCGCTGATTACCCGGGTCGCCGAGGAAATGAACCGCCAGATTGCCAACTACATCCGCGGCAAGGTTATCGAGATTTTTATCTGCGGTGGCGTCACTTACATCGGTTTTGTCGCGCTGGGGCTTAACTACGCTGCCCTGTTGGCGCTGCTGGTGGGTGTTTCAGTGGTGGTGCCATACGTTGGCGCGGTGGTGGTGACGGTGCCGGTGATGTTGATCGCGCTGTTCCAGTGGGGCTGGAGTGATCAGTTCATCTACCTGATGGCGGTGTACGGCATCATCCAGGTGCTGGACGGCAACGTGCTGGTGCCGCTGCTGTTCTCCGAGGCGGTGAACCTGCATCCGGTGGCGATCATCTGTGCGGTGTTGTTGTTTGGCGGGTTGTGGGGCTTCTGGGGGGTGTTCTTTGCGATTCCCCTGGCGACGCTGTTCAAGGCGGTGCTGGATGCCTGGCCTCGGCAGGAGCCGGTGGTGGCGCCGTTACTCTGATATTTGTGGTGCCGGTGCAGGGCCTCATCGCGGGCAAGCCCGGCTCCCACATTGACTGAGTTGTCCTGTCGAACAATGATCACAGGTGGGAGCTGGCTTGGCTGCGATAGCTATTTCAAAGCCAGCAGGTGAATCAAGCCTGGTTCAGCGCCTGTGCCGCTTCGAGCACTGCATCCACATGGCCCGGCACTTTCACACCGCGCCATTCCTGGCGCAGTACGCCATTCTTGTCGATCAGGAAGGTGCTGCGATCAACACCCAGGTATTCCTTGCCATACAGCTTCTTCAGCTTGATCACATCAAACAGCTGGCAAACCGCTTCGTCCTTGTCGCTGATCAGCTCAAAGGGGAATTCCTGCTTGGCCTTGAAGTTCTCGTGGGACTTCACGCTGTCCCGGGACACGCCAAACACCTCGGTGTTGGCCGCCTTGAACGCAGCATGCTGGTCACGGAAGCCCTGGCCTTCAGTGGTGCAGCCCGGGGTGCTGTCTTTCGGGTAGAAGTAGATCACCACTTGCTTGCCCTTGAGCCCGGCGAGGCTGAAGGTTTGCCCGCTGGTGGCCTGGGCTTCGAAGTCGGCTACCGGTTGGTCGATCACTACAGACATGAAGACTTCCTTACATAGGGTTCTGTGGGCGCCAAGGCTCGATCAGTGCGTCGAGGTTCAGGGCATCGGCGAAATCCAGGAACTGGTCGCGCAGCCAACTGATCTGTACGCCGGCCGGCAAGGTCACGGTAAAGGTGGCGTTGAGCATGGTGCCGCCGGTCTGCGGAGCCTGATAGGTGTCGCAGGTCAGGTTTTCCAGCTCGACGTTGTGGTCGATAAAGAACTGGCACAGCTCGTTGACGATGTCCGAGCGGTAGGCCGAACTGACATAGGCCACGTAGGGCAGGGCCTGCGGACGGTTTTCCAGGGCGGCGCTGCGCACCACGTTGACCGTGAAGTCATGCTTCTTCGCCAAACCCGGTAAACCGGTTTCAAGGCGGGCCAGGGCATCCCAGGTCCCGGAAATCTGCAGGACCAGCGCACTGCACTCGCCATGGCGGGTCAGGCGGGAGGTCACGACGGCGCAGCGGTTTTCATGGCTGGCGCGGCACAGGACGTTAGTCAGCTCCATGGGGTTGGCGCCGAGGGCACTGATGACAAGGAATTGTTCGCGGACTGTGGGGGTGGACATGCAGCCTTCCTAAAGCGATGAGCGGTCGATACGATGCAAGCGGTATCAATCAAAGGATGAAGGGTAGCGAAAACCATCGCCAAGGGCTAGGAGGTGGCGTTTTCATTACGTAATCAGCTTCATCAAACCCAGCTTTGGCCGAATGATGGCGCTGCTGCGAACTAAGTTGATCCAGAACGCATCCTCAGGCGGTACTTCGCTTGTACAAGCATCTTGGCGCCAGTACCATTACCGCTCTCTTTTTCCGGCAGGAGCGGTTGCATGATTGCGGGCAGTATGGTGGCACTGGTCACACCCATGGATGCACAAGGTAATCTCGACTGGGACAGCCTGGGCAAACTGGTGGACTTCCACCTGCAAGAGGGCACCAACGCCATCGTGGCGGTCGGCACCACAGGTGAATCGGCCACACTGGATGTGGAAGAACACATCGAAGTGATCGAGTTCGTGGTCAAGCGCGTTGCAGGGCGCATTGCTGTCATCGCCGGCACGGGCGCCAATTCGACCCGCGAAGCGATCGAATTGACCAGCAACGCCAAGAAAGCCGGCGCCGATGCCTGCCTGCTGGTGACGCCGTACTACAACAAGCCGACCCAGGAAGGCCTGTACCTGCACTTCCGCGCCGTTGCCGAAGCGGTCGATATCCCGCAGATCCTCTACAACGTACCCGGTCGCACCGCCTGCGACATGAAGGCCGAGACCGTGATCCGCCTGTCCACCGTACCGAACATCATCGGTATCAAGGAAGCCACCGGTGACCTGCAGCGCGCCAAGGACATCCTGGCCGGCGTCAGCAGCGACTTCCTGGTGTACTCCGGTGACGACGCCACGGCGGTCGAGCTGATCCTGCTGGGCGGCAAAGGCAACATCTCGGTGACTGCCAACGTTGCACCGCGCGCCATGAGCGAGCTGTGTGCCGCGGCCATCGCCGGTGATGCGGTCAAGGCCCGGGCGATCCACGAACAACTGGCACCGCTCAACAAAACCCTGTTTATCGAATCCAACCCTATCCCCGTGAAATGGGCGCTGCATGAGATGGGCCTGATGCCGGACGGTATCCGTCTGCCGCTCACCTGGCTCAGCGAAGCCTGTCACGAACCGCTGCGACAGGCCCTGCGCCAGTCCGGCGTCCTGGTTTAATTGAGGAAGCACTACGCATGAAGCGATTGGCCGGACTTTCCGCACTTGCCTTGATTATCTCCAGCACCAGTGGCTGCGGTTGGATCTGGGGCCCGGAAGGCTACTTCCGCGACCGCGGTAGCGATTACCTGGAAGCCCAACAAACCGCCCCGATGAAATTGCCGTCGGACGTCAATGTCGCCAAGCGCCTTGACCCGTTGCTGCCGATTCCGCGCAACGTGGCCGACGACACCGTCAAGGGTGAATACGAAGTGCCGCGTCCACAGCCGTTGTCGGCCGTGGCCGACGCCAGCGACTACAGCCTGCAGAAGAGCGGCGACACCCGTTGGGTCATGGCCCAGCGCCCACCTGCCGAAGTCTGGCCGGTGGCGGTCCAGTTCTTCCAGGACAACGGTTTCCGCATTGACGAACAACGCCCGCAGACCGGTGAATTCACCACCGCGTGGCAGCACACCAGCGAACTGTCGGCATCCATGGCCAAGCGCCTGCAGGCCGGTGGCGTAGCCAATGACAGCGAAGCCCGCATCCGCGTGCGTATCGAGCCAGGCGTGCAACGCAACACCAGTGAAGTCTACGTAGTCAGCGCCGAGCGTCCTGCCGGCAGCACCGCCAACGTCGACTTCACCCCACGTTCGGTCAACACCGGCGTGGACGCTGCCCTGGTCGACGAAATGCTCGCCAGCATGAGCCGTATTTCCGAGAAGGGCGGCTCCGTCTCCCTGCTCGCCGCCGGTAGCTTTGACACACCTAGCCGCGTCAGCCTCAGCGAAGACGGCAGCGGCAACGTGGTGCTCAACCTGGGTGAAGACCTGGACCGCGCCTGGTCGAGTGTCGGCCGCGCGCTGGAGCACGGCGAATGGCGCGTTGAAGACATCAACCGCAGCCTGGGCCTGTACTACATCAACCTGGCCGAAAAAGCCGAGAAGAAAGACGACGAGCCAGGTTTCTTCAGCAAGTTGTTCGGCAGCAAGCCGACCAAGGAAGAGATCGAGACCCGCGCCGAGCGTTACCAGGTTCGTTTGAGCAAGGTAGGCGAAAGCGTGCAAGTCACCGTCGAGAAAAACATCAACACCGTGGCGCCGGCAGAAGTGGCGCGCAAAGTGTTGGGCGTGATTCAGGACAACCTGGGCTGATCCGATGCGTTTTGCCGTTCTCGGCAGCGGTAGCCAAGGGAACGGCACGCTTGTAGCCCATGACGACACGTACGTCCTGGTGGATTGTGGTTTCTCCCTGCGGGAAACCGAGCGGCGCCTGCTGCGCCTGGGGGTTCACCCCGCGCAGCTGAGCGCGATTCTGGTGACCCACGAACATGCCGACCACGTGCATGGCGTGGGTTTGCTGTCTCGGCGCTACAATCTTCCGGTGTACCTGAGTCGCGGCACCTTGCGCGGGATGCGCAAACCGATTGAGCCCGCAGGTTTGCTGGCCGGTGGCGAACAATTGCAGATCGGTGCCTTGAGCATCGATGTGATTGAAGTGGCCCACGATGCCCAGGAACCGACGCAATACGTATTCAGTGACGGTGAACGGCGTTTTGGCCTGCTCACTGACCTGGGTTCGTACTGCGCCAAGGTGCTGGACGGTTACCGGGACCTCGACGCATTGATGATCGAGTCCAACCACTGCCGTGACCTGCTTGCGCGTGGCCACTACCCGGCCTTTCTCAAGCAGCGGGTCGGCGGGCAGTTTGGACATTTGAACAACCACCAGGCGGCGTACCTGGTGTATGAGTTGGGCTGGCAAGACCTGCAACACCTGGTCCTGGCCCACCTGAGCAGCAAGAACAACCTGCCGCAGCTGGCCCGGCAATGTTTTGTCGACACCCTTGGGTGCGACCCGGACTGGCTGCAACTGGCCGATCAAGATTCAGGGCTCGACTGGCGACACATCGCCTAGCCCACCTACTTAGCAAGCGGAGCCCATCATGGAAAAACGTGAAGAACTCTACCGCGGCAAAGCCAAATCGGTTTACAAGACCGACGACGCCAACCGCTTGATCCTGCTGTTTCGCAACGACACCTCGGCGTTCGACGGCAAGCGCATCGAACAGCTCGACCGCAAAGGCATGGTGAACAACAAGTTCAACGCCTTCATCATGCAGAAACTCGAAGCGGCCGGCATTCCGACCCAATTCGACAAACTGCTGGGCGACAACGAATGCCTGGTGAAAAAACTCGACATGATCCCGGTCGAGTGCGTCGTGCGTAACTATGCGGCCGGCAGCCTGGTGAAGCGTTTGGGCGTGGAGGAGGGCCTCAAGCTCAACCCCTACACCTTCGAACTGTTCCTGAAAGACGACGCCAAGGGTGACCCGTTCATCAACGAATCCCACGTGGTGGCGTTCGGTTGGGGCACCGCTGAGCAACTGGCTCGCATGAAGGAGCTGTCGCTGAAGGTCAACGACGTCCTGAGCAAACTGTTCGACGACGCCGGCCTGCTGCTGGTGGACTTCAAACTCGAATTCGGCGTGTTCCACGACGGCTCCATCGTCCTGGGCGACGAATTCAGCCCTGACGGCTGCCGCCTGTGGGACAAAGACACTCGCAAGAAGATGGATAAAGACCGCTTCCGCCAGGGCCTCGGTGATGTCATCGAAGCCTACGAAGAAGTCGCCAATCGTCTCGGCGTACCGCTGTAACCGACGCAAGCATCTGATAGCACGGAAAAAAATCGCTTTGGCGCTTTGCTTCCAGGAAACAGGCTGTTATGATGCGCGCCGTTGGAGAGATGCCAGAGTGGCCGAATGGGACGGATTCGAAATCCGTTGTACCTTCACCGGTACCTAGGGTTCGAATCCCTATCTCTCCGCCATACCTATACGTTAAAGCCCTGATTATTCAGGGCTTTTTCGTTTCTGTGTTTCTGAAAAAAATCCCAGCCCATACTTTGGCCCATACTCTGGATGGCTCAGTGTTTTTTCGACCAAAGGCTGATTTTTCGACAGTTTCTAAGCGGTGCAGTCCAGGAGCGATCCGTCGATCGATCTGAATCGCATCGTTGTAATCGGGATCATCATCTGACCGACACCAACGCACGAACGCTTGCCAGCGATTGTCTGTTGGCGCCGGCACTGAATTGACTCAGTTACCGAGATGCCACTGACTCAGTCTGATTCCTCGCGAACCATTTCCTGTGCTGGATTTCTGCCGATTGAAGTTGGGTCAGTCTTGCGTTGGCACGTGGGTCAATTCGGCGTCGGCGCCAACATTCCTGGCGTTCGCTAGTTAGAGCGCTGGGTACGTGCCCAGCCCCATATTGATACGATTTTTGGTTACCGGCTCGCAATAGTTGAAGTTCCACAGCATCGAGCCATTGCTCCTGAATCGGAGCTGGAGGCCGTCACCATCGCTGAGGACGTAATCCTTGTCTTTTGCCTTGACTGTCTTGAGCTAGCGGTCGGAGAGGCGAAGGGCTGGAGCAGGCATGAGAGCTACTTCTGACACCATTTTGGTATTCCAAAAAATAGCACCGGATGGCTTGGAATACCCAAACGGCTGGAACTCAAAAATTCTCTGCGGAGCTCTGTAGCGATCAAACCCTTGATTTTGGTGGATTTCAGACACAAAAAAAGACGTCCGTGAACGTCTTTAGATGTTGAAGTGGTGGAGCCGATAGTAGCTAGCGGCCCAGGAAAAGCCGGATCAAATATTGCGTTTCTGAATTGAGCTCAACAAAATCCAACATCGCTTTATCCGCGGCTCTCAATTTTTTGGCTTCTTACTAGATGGTCTGAACAAAAGACTAAGGAGGAATATAACCGTTTTGCAGTCTAGCAATCGCAATGCTGCACGGGCTTCCTCCGGCCGTACCTTGGCAAGCATCGGCATGGCACCGAAAATCTTGCCCTTGAGCACCAACTCATTTCCACTGCGTTCAATGGCACTGACGGCCATCAACTCACTATTGTCGCTACCGAAAATCTTCATGTTCAGTTCCTCGTCACGCGTTCGAAATCGATGCCCATGTCATCGAACATTTTGATGGCGGTGCCACGGCCTGCGCCAAATACCCCACCACCTGGGTGCATGAAGGGACCTACCAGGTACAGGTTGTCCAACCCAGGTACGCAGAGGCGGCCCAGGTCGGGCGTGGGGCGGTGCGCGAAGTTCTGATAGAAGTAGGGGGCTACGCCGTGTACGTCGCCTTTGACCATGGAGTTGGGCGAGCTGCGTTCCAGGTCAAGCGGTGAGCACACCTTGCGGGCAATGATGTTGTCGGGCGTGAGGTTCTTGACGAACTTGCGGTAGGCCTGAAGGCTCAGGTCGCCGAACTCCTCCTTATAGTCATCCCAGCGCGCGGCGCCGCCTTCTGCCAGATTGTAGGGAGCAAAGGTCATGCCATGGAACATGCCTTTGCCAGGCGGCACACGTGTCGGATCGTTGATGCTCTCGTCACCACCGGCCACCAGTCGGCGCTTCGACACGCGACCACGGCGCAGCTCGTCGAAGTCGTCGAGCATGTCGCTCAGGCGGTCGCTGCTCATCATGGTCAACATGGTGGCGCGACCGACATCGGCTCCGGCGTAGAACTCGGCCTTGTTGTGCAAATCGTAGTGGCTGACGAATAGGCTGAATGGAGCCAGCGTGGCGCGTTCGGCACGGGCAACCATACCCGGGTCCAGCCCATCGACAAAGCGTTTGATCACATGGGGGTGCAGAGCGCCGATCACTGCGTCGCGAGCCAGTATGCGCTCACCATCGGCTAGCTCGACACCGGTAGCGCGGCCACCTTCTGTGATGACCTTGCGCACTTCACTGTTGCAGCGGATTTCGCCTCCGTGGTGCTCGATACAGCGCACCAGTGCTTCGGACAGCTTGCCGCTGCCACCCACCGGCTGCGATACGCCATAGGTGTGCATGATGCCGACGAACACGTAGACGCCCATGCCGGTGCCCAGCTCATCGGGTGTTTGCAGGTTCTCGGCGATCACCCGCAGCAGATGGATCTTGACCTTGTCATGCTCGAACAGGTTATCGATGATGTCCAGGGTGCTGCGTTGCATGGCGTCAAATATCTCGCGACCTTCCAGGCTCTGGTCGAGCATGGCGACCATGGCGCCCATGGGCAGGGGCGGTGAGTAGAAACCGGAAAGGAACATCGGCAATAGACCCGCGGCCTTGGTGGCCAGTTTGCGATAGGTTTCGGCATCGCGGGGAGAGATGCTGGCGATGGATTCGCAGGCCTTGTCCAGGTCGCGGTAGGTGATCAGCGCGCTACCGTCCTCGAAAACGGTGGCGTGGGGCACGTCGGAGTAGTTGTACTTGAGGCCAAACTTGCTGAACAGCTCAAGCTCGTCCTGGGTGATCAGGGGGTTGCCCTGGATCATGATGTGCACGCTCGAGTGCTCGTCATGCCAGAAGCCGGGAGTGTTAAGCTGGCGCGTTGTCACGCCGCCGCCGACGTAGTCCTTGCGCTCCAGCACCAGGACTTTCTTGCCGGCCTTGGCCAGGTAGGCCGCGGCCACCAGGCCATTGTGCCCGCCGCCGATGGCGACAACATCGTAGTGATTCATGTGGACCTTCCGCGTCTGTTGTTTTTGTTTTCAGCTCCTTGCCAGGTGCAGGCGCTGCTGGGGCGATTCTAAGAGCGGCTGGTAGATACGCGGAAGACGGCACTTTAATGTGGGTCGGTTACCTGAATGTGCGTACCCCCTGGGCGCAATATGTGGAGAGTGGGATGCACAAGGGCGAAGGGTCTACGCGAGTGGTCGACACGGTTCAGCGCCAAGCGCTGGACGATCTGAAAGCGCGCGTGCTGCGCGGCGGTAACGACCCCCATGGGCCGGTCCGCGAAACTCTGGCCCGCCTGGGCGATCGCTGGAGCCCGCTGCTGTTGCTGGTGTTGCGCAATGGCACACTGCGCTTTACCGAGTTGCAGCGGGAGGTCAATGGCATGGCCGATGGCACGCTTTCACAGCGTATTCTGACCCTCAAGCTGCGCGCCCTGGAGCGCGATGGCATGCTCGAACGCACGGTGATCGCGACCATCCCACCGCAGGTCGAATACAGCCTCAAACCTTTGGGGTTGGCACTCGTGGAGCAGTTGGACGGGCTGTTGGCCTGGCTCGAACAACAGGCCCCGACCATCAACGCCGCCCGCGAAGCCTACTACGGCTAACCTGTAGCAGCTTCGACAGCGGCTACAGGCAGCGGGTCAGGGGAGAGAGGCTGCGGTCTCGATGATCAGATGGCGCAACCACGCCAACCCGGGGTCATGCTGCTGGTATTTATTCCACTGCATGGCAATGGTCAACGGCGGCGCCGTCCAAGGCGCGGGAACCACGCTCAGGGGTAGGTAGTGCGCCCAGCGCTCGGCTAGGCGGCGGTGCATGGTGGCCACACGTTGAGTGCCGATCAGGAAGGGCGGCACGCTGTTGAAAGTATTGGTGGTCACCTCAACCCGGCGCTCAAAGCCGAAGCTGCGCACAAACCACTCATCGGCCATCGGCGCGCGATGTTCGGTGCCCCAACGCACTAGCACGTGCCCCAATGCCTTGTAGTCATCCATCGACAGCGGCCCGTTTGCCGCCGAGTGATTCTTGCATAGCACGCACACGTACTCGTCGCTGAACAGTGCGGTGGAAGGGTGTTCCTTGAGGATGTTGTTGTCAGGCAGCAACAAAAAGTCCACATGCCCGCGTTCGATCTCGAGGGCCGCCTCATCGGTGGGCAGGTACTGTTCGATGGAACACTGCGGGGCAATGGCACTGAGCTTGCGGCTGACTTCGGGCAACAGCACCATGCCCACATAATCCGAGGCCATCAGGGTGAAGTTGCGGCTGGCCAGTTCCGGTTGGAACTGGGTGCGGTTCTCCAGCGTGGAGCGCATTTGGATCAGTAGGTCGCGAATCGGCTGGGCCAGGGTCTCGGCCATCGGCGTGCGGACCATCTTGCGGCCGATCTGCACCAACAGATCGTCCTCGAAGTAATTGCGCAAGCGTGAAAGCGCCGCGCTGGTGGCCGGCTGGCTGAGGTGCAGGCGCTCGCCTGCGCGGGTGATGTTCTGTTCGGCCAGCAGCACGTCCAGCACCACCAGCAGGTTCAAATCCAAACCATGGAAGCGCATGGTCTTGCTCCGTGTTTTTATGATTATGGGCAGGCATTTGTGGTCGTTATACCTATGCATAGAGCAAGTTGGAACCTGGATGATAAAAATGGCCTATTCGCAAGAAGGATGCCTGGCATCCAGACTGGCGATTTCCTGATGAAGGGCGGACTTCCTAAATTGGTGAGTTCCATCCTTCTCGCGGGAACGCACATGACTCATTCATCTCGTTTGCTGGGCAAGGTCGCCCTCGTCACCGGTATTGGCAGTGGCATTGGCCGGTGTTGCGCCCTGATGTTCGCCCGTCAGGGGGCCCGTGTACTGGGCTGCGACCTGGACGCTGTCGCCGCTCAACACCCCGTGGCGCAGGCCTTGGGCGAAGGGCTGTGCATCGACAGCCTACACCCATGCGACCTGACCGATCCCCACGAAGCTCAACGCTTGGTGCGGTGGGCGGCAGACCTGCACCAGGGCTTTGATATCCTGATCAACGAGGCTGCCTTCGGGGCGTTCGCCTGGATCGAAGACATGGATTACCACAGCACTGGCGAAAGCCCCTCGCTGGTGAACTGGACCTGGTGTTCCTGCTGTGCCAGGCCGCCTGGCCGGTGCTCAAGGCCAGGGTGGCGGTTCGATCATCAACTTCGCCTCGGTTAATGTCTGGATGAGTTTGAAAGGCTCACCGGCACTGGCCCACTGCGCCGGCAAGGGCGGGGTGCTGGCCATGACCCGGCAACTGGCAATGGAGGGCGGCCCTCACGGTATCCGCGCCAACAGCATTTCCCCGGGGCTGATCGAAACCGCCGCCACCCGTGCCCACCTGGCGGCCGACCCGCATTTTCGCCAGGCCGCCCTGGACCATCAGTTACTACCACAGCGCATCGGCCAGCCCGAAGACATCGGTTAGGCGGCAATCTACCTGGCCAGCGACGAGTCCAGCTGGGTTACGGCCACGGAGCTACGAGTGGATGCCGGCGCGACTGCTTGCTGAGCTATCCACGGTCTGGATTTGACCTATCTGAACAAACAATTTCCGGCATACCTGAGGGGTGATTAAGGTAGAGCCATGTTCAGCCGGCACCCCCACCAGGCTGGCGATAACAAGAATAAGTTTGGAGAGCTGATCCGTGTCCCATCTCATATTTCCTCGTAAGGCCGCCCCGATTCACCCCTACAACAAGATCCGTTCAAGAGGAACGCTTTGATGAGCGACATCAAGAAAGTCCTGATCGTCGGCGGTGGCATCGGTGGGCTCAGCGCCGCCATTGCCCTGCGCAAGGCGGGCGTTGCGGTCGACATCGTCGAAATCAGCCCCCAGGCCAAGGTTTTCCACGTGGGCATCGTGGTGCAAGCCAACTGCATTCGCGCCATGGCGCAACTGGGCATCGCCGATGCCGCAGTGGCCGCCGGTTTCCCGTACAAGGGCCTGCGCATCTGCAACCAGCAGGGCGAGGTAAAAGTCGAACTCAGCGGCGCCCGGCTGGCCGGTGAGCAGTACCCGGCCAACCTCGGCCTGACCCGCCCGGCGTTGCACCAGGTGCTGCTTGATGCGGTGACCGCCAGTGGCGCCCACCTTCGCCTGGGCCTGACCTTCAGTAACATTGAACAGAGCGCCGATAACGTCAACGTGCAGTTCACCGACGGCAGTCGTGGCGACTACGACCTGGTGGTGGGCGCCGACGGTGTGTACTCCAAGGTGCGCACCACGGTGTTCGGCGAGCAGTACACGCCGCAGTTCACCGGCCAGGGCGTGTGGCGCTACAACTTGCCACGGCCCAAGGACCTGCTCTGGTCGCACATGTTCGAGGGCAAGGCGGGCGGCAAGGCTGGCTACACGCCACTGACCGACGATAGCCTGTACATCCTCTCGGTGTTCGAGGAACCGGGTAACCCGTTCTTTGACCCTGACACCCTGGCGGCCGAGTTTCGCCTGCGCCTGGAAGGCTACGGCGGCCTGGTGCCGGAACTGAGCGCGCAGATCACCGACAACAGCCAGGTGGTGTACCGCCCGCTGGAAGTACTGTTGATGCCGGCACCCTGGTACCGCGGCCGCGTGCTTCTGATCGGCGACGCCGCCCACGCCACCACGCCGCACATGGGGCAGGGCGCCGCGCAAGCCGTGGAAGACGCCGTGGTGCTGGGCGAACTCTGTGGTGCCGAATTGACCCTTGACCAGGTGCTCGACGGCTTCATGCAACGCCGCTTTGAGCGCTGCAAGTTCATCAACCAGGGCTCGGTGCAGATCGGTGAATGGGAGCAACGGCCCACGCCGGATGCCGACTTCGCCGGCCTGATGAAAAAGATGATCGACGTAGTCGCCCAGCCGCTCTGACGCAAGGACACGCACATGCAACGCAACCCCCTCAATGGCTGGCAGGTCGAGCGCGATACCATCGGTTTCATCGGCCACGACCTGCAGCGCCCCGAATGCATCATCGCCCAACCTGACGGCAGCCTGTGGGCCGCCGATGCTCGTGGCGGGGTAATGCACATTGCCGCCAGTGGCGAGCAAACATTGCTGGCGCCCAAGCAAATGGAGGGGCACGAGACCTCCTTTGAATCGCGCTACGTGCAATCGCAAGGTGCCTCCCTGCCCAACGGCCTGGCGCTGACCGAGCAGGGCGACTTCATCATCTGTAACTGGGGCCTGGACCGTATCGAGAAGCTCGACCGCCAGGGCAACATCCAGGTGCTGTTCGACCAGCTCGACGGCAAGCCCATGGGCAAGACCAACTTCCCGTTGCGTGATCGTCAGGGCCGGATTTGGTTCACCGTAACCACCACGATGCAGCCCTGGACTGACTCGATCAATTCCGGCGTGCTGGATGGTTACATCGGCGTGATCGACGAGCAGGGTATCCGCATCGTCGCCGAAGGCTTCGGCGGCACCAACGAGATCCGCTTCGACGACAACGAAGAGTGGCTGTACGTGGTGGAAAGCAATGTGCGGCGCATCTCTCGCCTGCGCCTGAACGCCGACGGCTCGCTGAGCGACCGCGAAGTGTTCGGCCCGGCGGAGCTGGAAGGCTTTCCCGACGGCTTTGCCTTCGACACCTTCGGCAACCTCTGGGTGACCCTGGTGATGAGCGACAAGCTGATCGCCCTGACCCCGGACGGTGAGGTGTTGACCCTGCTTGACGACGGCAACCCCCAGGCCACTGCACTGCTGAACCAGCACTACCAGGCCAAGACCCTGACCCCCCAGATCATGCAGGCCGCCCACGGCACGTTGGCACCGTGGATGGCCAGCCTGACCTTCGGTGGGCCCGACTTGAAGACCGTATACCTGGGCAGCCTGCAGGGCACCCACATTCCGTTTTTCCAGGCCCCGGTGGCTGGTCAGCCGCTGATCCACTGGCGCTGAAAAATCAATAAAAGACAGGAACCGACCATGATTCGTTATCTGAAAAAAGGCAAACCGGCCGAGCAAAAGGCCGAACTCAACGCTCAAGTGCGTGACACCGTCGAGCAGATAATCCACGCCATCGAACAGCGTGGCGAAGCGGCTGTGCGCGAGTATTCGGAAAAATTCGACCGCTGGAACCCAGCGAGTCTGCGCCTGAGTCAGGAACAGATCCAGGGCTGCATCGACAGCCTGTCGCCCCAAGCGATTGAAGACATCAAGTTTGCCCAGGCGCAGATCCGCCGCTTCGCGCAGATCCAACTGCTTTCGATGCGCGACGTGGAGGTAGAAACGCTGCCGGGCGTGGTGCTGGGCCACAAGAACATTCCGGTGAACTCGGTGGGCTGCTACATCCCTGGCGGCAAGTACCCGCTGCTGGCCTCGGCGCACATGAGCGTGCTGACGGCGAAAGTCGCCGGCGTGAAACGGGTGATCGCCTGCGCGCCGCCGTTCGATGGTCAGCCGTCGCCGGAGATCATCGCGGCGATGGCCATGGCCGGTGCTGACGAAATCTACGTGATGGGCGGTGTGCAGGGCGTCTCGGCCATGGCCTTGGGTACTGAAAACATCGAGAAGGTCGACATGATCGTCGGCCCGGGCAACGCCTACGTGGCCGAAGCCAAGCGCCAGTTGTACGGCCGCGTGGGTATCGACCTGTTCGCCGGGCCCACCGAAACCATGGTGATCTGCGACGACACGGTGGACGCCGAACTGGTGGCCGTGGACCTGCTGGGCCAGGCAGAACACGGGCCGACTTCACCGGCCTTTTGCGTGACTACCAGTTCGCGTATTGCCGAAGAACTGCCGGCTGCCATCGAGAAGGTGTTGGCGCGCCTGGACACCGCGCCGGTGGCCAGTGTGGCCTGGCGTGACTATGGCGAAATCATTTTATGCGACACCGACGAAGAGATGCTCGCTGAGTCCGAGCGCATCTGTTCCGAGCACGTGCAGGTGATGACCCGCGACCCGGACTGGTTCCTGGCGCGCATGACTAACTACGGCGGGCTGTTCCTGGGCCACCGCACCAACGTGTCCTATGGCGACAAGGTGATCGGCACCAACCACACCCTGCCGACCATGGGCGCCGGGCGTTACACCGGCGGGCTGTGGGTGGGCAAGTTCATCAAGACCCACACCTACCAGCGGGTGCTCACCGACGAAGCCAGCGTGGCCATTGGCGAGGTTTGCTCGCGGCTGTGCGCCCTGGAGCATTTCTCCGGGCACAAGGAGCAGGCCGACATTCGCGTGCGTCGTCTGAAGAAGGCCCTTTGATGAACCGCCTGGAAGGTAAGGTCGCGGTCGTCACTGGTGCCACCGGGGGACTGGGGGCGGTGATCTGTGAAGCGCTGGCCCGGGCCGGGGCCAGCGTGGTGGCGGGCTACAACCGCTCCAGCGATGCCGCCCATGCGCTAGTCGCCGACCTGCCAGCCACTGCCAACGGCCACTTGGCCGTGGCGGCGGCGGTGACCGACAGCGCTGCGCTGGGCCGATTGGCCCGCCAGGTTCAGGCCCATTACGGGCGCTGCGACATCCTGGTCAACTGCGCCGGTACCACGCGTTTTGTCGCCCATGTCGACCTTGACGGCCTGGACGACGCGCTGATCGACAGCATCCTGGCCACCAATGTGCGCGGCCCGATTGCCTGCATTCGCGCGCTGGCACCGCTGCTCAAGGCCAGCGGCGACGGCCTGGTGGTGAACATCAGTTCGATCGCCGCGCGCACGGCCATGGGCAGCAACATCGCCTACTGCGCCAGCAAGGCGGCGGTGGATAACCTGACCCAATCCCTGGCCCGCGCTTTGGCGCCCCAGGTACGGGTGGTTTCGGTGGCGCCAGGGCTGGCCGATACCGAGTTTGTCCAGGGCCTGGCCCAGGACTGGCGTGACGAGCAAGCCGCGCGCACCCCACTGGGGCGTCTGGCCTTGCCCGAGGAAGTCGCCCAGGCGGTGTTGGCCCTGGCCTGCCACCTGACCTTTACCACCGGCGCCGTCATCCCTGTGGATGGCGGACGACCCCTGAGCTGAGGAGGTGGGTATGTTCGCGATCAAACCCCACCACGGCGGCATCAGCGTGCCCAACCTGGATGAGTCCATCGACTGGTACCGGCTGATGCTCGGCTTCGAGTTGGAGAACCGTGCGTTTATCCCGCAGATTCCGGCCGAAATCGCCTTTATCCGTAGCGGCGACTACCGCATCGAACTGTTCCAACTTGAACAGGCGCACCCCCTGCCGACCGACCGCCGCGAGCCGCATCTGGACCTCAAGACCCACGGCCACAAGCACCTGTGCTTTGCCGTGCAGGACGCCCCAGCGGCCTTTGCGGTCTTGCGCGGCAAGGGTGCCGACATCGTCTTCGAGAACGTCATCGACGGCACGCCCATGGGCTTTATGCGCGACAACAGCGGTAACTTGCTGGAACTCATTCAATGCCCGGCCCTGTGGCCGGCGCAAGGAGAACACCGATGAAACTCGCAACTCTGAAGGACGGCAGCCGTGACGGCCGCCTGGTGGTGGTAAGCCGCGACCTGAGCCGCGCCGTGCTGGCCAGTGGTATCGCCGGCACCCTGCAGGCGGCGCTGGAAGACTGGCCGCGCTGCGAGCCTGCCTTGCAGCAACTGTCTGCCGCACTCAATGAAGGGCGCGCGGCCCAGGCCTTTGATTTCGAGCCGCGGGAGGCCATGGCGCCGCTGCCACGGGCCTATCAATGGGCCGATGCGTCGTCGTTTCTCAACCACGGCAGCCTGATGGAGCGTGCGTACAATCTGGACATCAAAAAAGACCCGGCGGTGCCTATCATCTATCAGGGCTCGGGGGATGACTTCCTTGGTGCCTGCGACGATTACCCGGTCCCGGGTGAAGAGCACCAGATCGATTTCGAGGGGGAAGTGGCCGTGGTCCTCGATGACGTGCCCATGGGTATCCAGCCGGCAGCGGCCACTGGGCACATCAAGTTGCTGATGCTGCTTAACGACGTAAGCCTGCGTGCGCACCTGTTCAAGGAAGTGAGCATTGGTTTTGGCCCGCTGCGGGCCAAGCCGAGCACGGTGTTTGCCCCCGTGGCGGTCACCCCGGACGAGCTTGGCGAGGCCTGGCACGATGGCCGGGTCAAGTTGCCCATGCACGTGCAGTGCAACGGCCAGCGTTTCGGCGAGCCCAATGGCGCCGAGATGGACTTCAGCTTTCCGGAATTGGTGATGCACCTTGCCCGCACTCGCAACCTGCGCGCCGGCACGGTGCTGGGTTCGGGCACGTTCTCCAATCGCGACTACAACCTCACCGGCTCTGCCTGCCTGGCCGAGCGCCGCGCGGTGGAAGTGATCGAGACGGGAGTGGCGAGCACGCCATTCCTCAAGTTCGGCGACCGCCTGCGTTTCGAGATCTTCGGCCTGGACGGGCACAGCCTGTTTGGCGCCATTGATCACCGTTTTGTCCCTGCGCCTGTGCTGGAGAACTGACATGCATGTACTGATCACCGGCGCCAACGGCTTTGTCGGCGCCACCCTGGTGCGCCGCTTGCTGGAGGACCCCGATGCGCTGCCGGGCTGGAGCCAACTGACCCTGCTGGACTTGAATTTTCCCGAGCCGCCGCAGGATGCCCGTGTGCGTTGCCTGGCCGGCAGCATCGCCGACACTGCGTTGTTGGCCGATGCCCTGGAAACCCCGGTGGACATCGCCTTTCACCTGGCGAGCATCCCGGGCGGCGCCTCCGAGCGCGACTACAACCTGGGCCGCCGGGTCAATCTGGACGCCACCCTGGCCCTGCTCGAAGGGCTCAAGGACCAGGACAGCCCGGCACGGGTGGTGTTCGCCAGCACCATCGCGGTGTACGGCTCGCCGTTGCCGGTGCAGGTGGACGACCACACGCCGCTGCGCCCGCAATTGAGCTACGCCACCCAGAAACTGATGGGCGAGCTGCTGATCGACGATTTCAGCCGCCGTGGCTGGATTGATGGTATTAGCCTGCGCCTTCCGGGTATTGTGGCGCGCCCTCCGCAGCCCTCGGGCCTGCTGTCGGCGTTCATGAGCGAGGTGTTCTGGAAGCTTGCGGCTGGCGAACGCTTCGACTGCCCGGTGTCGCCGCAGGCAGTGGCCTGGTGGATGTCGGCGGCGCGCTGCGTCGACAACCTGCTGCACGCTGCCACGCTGCCGGCCGAGAAACTGTTGGCGCGGCGAGTGTTTGCCTTGCCGGTGCTGCACCTGAGCATGGCGCAGTTGGTTGACGGGCTGTGCCAGCGCTTCGGCGAGGACCGTCGCGCACAAGTGGTTTACCAACCCAATGAACAACTGGAAGCAAATTTCGGCCGTTACCCGCCGTTGCAAGCGCAGGCCGCCGAAGCACTCGGCCTGCGCCATGACGGAGATATCCAGCAACTGGTCAACCGAACCCTGTAACCGCTGCCGTTGAAATTCGCGAGCAAGGCTTGCTCTCCCGTGGGAGTAAGCCTTGCTCGCGAATCCTGAGAAGCTGCTACAGAAAGAGCGTGCGTTTTACCCTTTATAATAACAATCCGGAGAGGCCATGAACGCTCCCACAAGCATCACCCAGTCCAAGGCGACCCTCGCCACGTACCTGCTGTTGTTGATCAATTGCCTTTCACCCATGGCGGCAATTGTCGTGGCACCGAGCCTGCCGCAAATGCAGGCGCATTTTGCCAGCGTGCCCAACGTCGAGTTCCTGATTCCGGTGGCCCTGACAGTACCGGGTCTCCTGGTGGCGCTGCTCAGCCCCTTGGTGGGCATCCTCGCCGATCGTTACGGGCGCAAGCAGTTGCTGGTGGCATCCATCGTCGGCTACGGCCTGTTCGGCCTCATGCCGATGTTCCTCGATTCGCTCTATGCGATCATCGTCAGCCGTATCGCCCTGGGCTGCGTGGAGGCGGTGGTGGTGACCATCAGTACCATGCTTATCGGTGACTACTACAGCGGCGCGCAACGGCAGAAGTACCTGGCGCTGCAGACCACCTTCGCGTCGTCCTCGGCCATCCTGTTCTTCATGGTTGGCGGCGCCTTGGGCGAGATCGGCTGGCGCATGCCGTACGTGGTGTACGCGGTGCCCTTGGCCCTGGCTTTGCTGAGCAAGATCATGCTGTGGGAGCCGAAGGCGGCGAACATGGCGTCGGATGAAGAGCAGGCGCGCGAGACGGTGACGTTCCGGCCACAGGTGTTACTGGGCATCTGCGTGGTGACCTTTATCGGCGCGGTGATGTTCATGATTTTGCAGATTCAGATGGCCTACCTGCTGGGTGATGTCGGCGAGCATTCGCCTCAGACCGCAGGCCTTGTGGCTTCGGCCTGCAGTGTGATGATCGTGCTGGGCACCCTGAGCGTACACCTGCTGACCCGCCTAGGGTTGCGCACACCACATTGCCTGGCACTGGCGTTCGGCTTGATCGCCACCAGTTTCCTGCTGATCCCGGCGATGCACACCTGGCAGGCCATCATGGCGGTGGCGCTGGTCAATGGCCTGGGTTGCGGGCTGCTGTTGCCCACCCTGGCCATCTGGAACATGCGTGAGCTGCCCTGGCAGCGCCGCGGCCTCGGTACCGGCATGTGGTACGGCAGCTACTGCCTGGGCATGTTCTGTAGCCCGATCCTGGTGGTGGCCATCGGCAAGATCAGCGGCAGCCTTGCCACCACTGTCGGTTGGGCCGGCTGGCTCTGCGTGCCGGTGGCGGTGCTGGCCCTGGCCGCCAGCCTGGTCAAGTGCCGGGCCGCACGCAACGTGCGGGTGATGGGCGCCAACCTCTAAGACGCCTGACCTTTAACTGATAGAACTCTCCGGTGCCCTGGCACCGGAGCGAACATCCTCATCTCAAAAAAACAACAAAAGAGACTGAACATGACCATTAGAACAGCGCTTGGCTGTGCATTGATGATCGCGGCGGCGGGTCCCACCCTGGCAGGCGAAGCCGGCCCGGTGGCCGACACCATGGCCACCGAATACCCTAACGAAAAGATTGGCCCACGGGTACTCAACGTCGAGCCCAATGTGCCGCCGGCCAGTGGCAAGCTACTGGAAGAGCAAGGCAAGTGGCTTAACGACCACGGCGTCAGCCCGCACTTGTCGATGACCGAGATCTACCTGCGCAACCCCAGCGTAGGCCTGGACACCGGCAACCACGAAGCGCTGACCCTCTTTGCCATCGGCGCCGATTTCAACCTGGACAAGCTGGTGGGCCTGCCCGGTGGCACCATTCACTTCGAGCAGCTCTACGTGCCCTGGACCAGCAACCTGACCTACGGCGGGCAGGTGGGCGACGTCATCGCCGGCAAACCGGGGCCCTACATTCCACGGGTCAGCCACTTGACTCTGTTCACCTATGAGCAAAAGCTCATGGATGACAAGCTGGCCATCGAGGTGGGTAAGAGCAACGCCGGCAATTACTTCGCCCTACCGCTGTGCAACGTCCCGCTTGGATGCGTGAACGCCATTTTGCAGGACACCGCCGGTTTCAACCCGCCGCCTTACGCCAACTGGGGCGCGCGGGTGGGCTACGATTTCAGCTCAGCGTTACGCGCCCAGGTCGGAGCCTGGCGCAGTAACAATGCCTACCCGTTCACCAACGGCTGGGAGCGAGACGCCGGTGACAGCGGTGGTACCCTGAGCACGGTGTACCTGGCCAACCTGGCCTATCGCACTGACTACCGCATGGAAGCCTACCCGCAAACCCTCGAGGTACTGGGTTTTCATAACAACGGCCAGCAGACCGACCCGTACTACACGGTTAACGGCACCTCTAAAGTCACCGATCCCAGTGCCGCAGCCGACACCAGCAAGGGCGTCAGCGGCTTTTACTTGGGCGCCAAGAAAACCGTCTGGCGCCAGGATGGCGGCAAAACCAACGACCTTGCCCCCACCGCCGTGGCGGCCTATGCCAACCTGACCCACACCCTAGACGAAGATACCACCAACGGCGTCGGCACCCAGGGCAACGCCGGGCTGATCCTCTCGGCCCCGTTTCGCAGCCGGCCGTTCGACAGCTATTCGGTGAACGTCAACTGGGCGCAACTGACCAGCCGCGAGCAACGCTTCCTCGAAGAGGCTCACGCCGCAACCGGGGGCGGAAATTACAACCCCGGGCGTAATGAATACGCCGTGTCCCTGGACGCCAACTTCATCCTCACCGACAGCATCGTCGTCAGTCCGTTTGTACTGCGTACATGGGGCGCCAACAGTTGGCTTAACCCCTACACCGGCGTCAACCCACGAGACGGCTACGCCGCGGGCCTGCTGTTCCACGTGCAGTTCGACGAAATGCTCGGTTTGAACTCTCACCACTGATTCGGAGAAACACCATGGCTGAATACAACGATCAACCGGTCGCCCTGATCACCGGCGCCGCGGGTGGCCTGGGCCATGCCTTCGCCGTACGCCTGGCCAGGGAAGGGATGCGCATCGCTGTGGTCGACTGCGTTGATGCCGACCACGTGGTGCGTGCCATCGAGCAACAGGGCGGGGTGGCGCAGGCCTTTCGCTGCGACCTGCGCGAGCCCGAGCAGATCGCCTACCTCCAGGGCCAGGTATTGGAGCGCTTCGGCCGTTGCGACGTGCTGGTCAACAACGCTGCCTACATCCCGCTTAAGAACCTGGCAGATACCAGCTTACTGGACTGGAGTGACTGCCTGGCGGTGACCCTGGACGCGTCGTTCTTGCTCAGCCAGGCCTTTGCGCCCGGCATGCGCGAGCGCGGCTGGGGGCGCATCATCAACCTGGCCTCGAGCAACACCGGGCGCCCGCAAAAGGGCTTTCTGGCCTACATCGCCGCCAAGAGCGGCGTGATCGGATTAACCCGCGGGCTGGCTGTGGAGCTGGGCGAATACGGTATCACCGTCAACGCCATTTCACCGGGTCTCATCCGTCACCCTGGCAGCGCCGCTGCCTTGCCAGAGCAGTTGTTCGAGGCAGTGCGTGACAGCCAGTTGATCAAGCGCACCGGCGAGCCCGAGGACCTGTGCGGGGTGCTGGCGTTCCTGTCATCCAACGCCTCGAGCTACATGACCGGCCAGGTATTTAACGTGGATGGTGGTTTCCTTTTTTAGCTATCCACAGAATGGATAGATCCCATGCCGACAAACGATTGGTCGGCAGGGGCCAGGCTTCCTTACTCTGGCAGGGCAACTCCGCTCTACAAGGACAACAACAATGCAGCGTAACTTTATTTTGCAGGAGACCTAAGATGGCGATCATCGGCATCGACACCTTGTTGTACGGCGTCGAGGACCTGGCCTCGGCCTCGCGGTTCTTCGACGATTTCGGCTTGGTGCGCTTGAGCGCCAACGATCAGGAAACCCTTTACCGCCTGGATGAAGGCTCGACCATCATCGTGCGCGGCATCGAGCACGCCTCCATCCCGGTCTCGCGCTACGAAGGCTTTGGCGTGAAGGAAACCATCTGGGGCGTGGACAACACCGAGAGCTTGGCGCGGCTGGTGGCGGACCTTTCCAAGGACCGCGACGTGCGCCTGGGCGACGACGGCGCCTGGCACTTTCACAGCGACTGCGGTCAGGCCCTGGGCTTGCGCGTGTTCACCCGCAAGAAGGTGACTTACGCGCCCGACCCGATCAACGCCGCAGGTAACGTTAACCGCCTCAACCAGCACCGCAAGTGGCGCACCCGCGCGCGGCCGAAAACCATTAACCACGTGGTGTTTGCCGTGGATGATTACTGGCAGAGTTTCGCGTTCTTTCGCGACCGATTGAACTTTCGCCTCTCCGACCACCAGAAGGGTGTGGGCACATACCTGCGCGCCGATGGCGCCAACGAGCACCACAACACCTTTTTGCTCAACAACCAGGCGCCAGGGGCGGGCGGGGTGCCGCGCTTCCATCACACCTGCTTTGGCGTCGAGGACTTCGACGAGGTGATGGTGGGCTCCAACTACATGACCAAGCGCGGCTGGCAGCACGGTTTTCTCGGCACCGGCCGGCACCGCATCGCCTCAGCGATCTTTTGCTATTTCAACTCGCCCACTGGCGGTGAAGCCGAATACGGCGCCGATACCGACTACCTGGACGACAACTGGGTGCCGCGCGAGTGGGAATTCCGCTTCGGCACGGCGCAGTGGATGGGTAACCCGCCGCCGTTTATGCAGGACGACATCCCGTGGGACGTCAGCTTTTACCAGGGCGAACACCCGGCCGTGCGCCGCTGAACTTGATAAGGATTGATTGATGAGCATGTTCCAGTATTTCGAAACCAACTACGTGTGGAGCCTGGCGGTGGCAGCGGCCATCGAGATGGGCGGCAAGATCGGCGAGATCGAGACCATGTGCCGGCCGTTGCTGGAAGTGGCTCGCCAGGGTGACGACGAAGGCACCCAGGCGTTTCTGGCCGCATGGGAGGCGGGCGGTGACAACCTGGTGGCCCTGGCCGAAGAAGACAAGGCCTGCGGCCGATTGCTCAGCGCTGGCGATAAGCTCAACCGCGCCGCGGTGTACTTCATCACCGCGGAGCGCATGCAGGCCCACGGTTATGCGCCGCGCAAGGCTCTTTATGCCAAGTTTCTGCGAACCTTTGCCGAGGGCGTGAAGCTGTCGAAAGAAAACACCCAGCGCTTCGAGATCCCCTACGCCGGTGCCCACATCGCCGGGCTATTCACTCCGGCAGAAGGTGTGACAGGTGCGGCGCCGTGCCTGGTGATTGTCAACGGCCTGGACAGTACTAAGGAGATGGTCCATCGCGCGGGCCTGTTCCCCCAGTTGCTGGCCAAGCGCGGCATCGCCAGCCTGTTCATAGACCAGCCTGGCACCGGGGAAGCGCTGCGCCTGCACGGCATGACTGCTGTGCCGAACACCGAACAGTGGGCCAGCCCGCTGATGGACTACCTGCAGACCTGCGCGCAAATCGACCCGCAGCGTATCGGTTTGCTGGGCGTGTCCCTGGGCGGTTACTACTGCCCGCGCGCCGTGGCCTTCGAACCGCGCTTCGCCCTGGGCGTGGTGTGGGGCGCCAACCACAACTGGGGCGAAATGCAAAAACGCCGCCTGACTCGCGAAGGCGAACGGCCGGTGCCGCATTACTGGGAGCACGTGCGCTGGGTATGGGGTGCGAGCGATATGGACGAGTTCATGACCCTCGCCGAGCAGGTGCACCTCAACGGCGTGATGGAGCGCATCAAGGTACCGTTCCTAGTGACCCATGGCCAGGCGGACCGGCAGATCCCGCTGGAGTACGCGCACCAGTCCTTCGACCAACTCACCCACAGCCCTGATCGCGAGTTGAAGATATTTACCCCACGTGAGGGCGGCATCCACCACAGCAGCCTGGACAACACCGCGAACGCCGGTGCATGGATTGCGGATTGGGTCGCAGAACGATTGGGCGGCACTGTAGGATAAAAGCCCGCAGGGATGGATCCAGACGAAGGCCTGGATCCAACGAGTCGGAGTTTTGCTCTGGCAAGCGGGGTGAGGGGCGAAGTTATCGGTGGATTGGTGGCTAAAAAGCCTGGTACTCGTTACCTGCATCTTCTAGCCCGCACGGTATTGCATCAGTAATGCCTTAGGCGCAATGAGGCCGTACTCGGCGATCCGCCTACGAATCTGATTGGCTTTGGCTGTCCGCTGTTCGATTAAACCGGCCCGGATGAGATGCGCCGCCTGGATATCCTGTTGCTCGATTGTCTTGACGGCGACGAAGCGCATACTGGGGCGGCTCATCGCCTCACAGATTGCCTCGGCATTGTTGGCATCGTTCTTGTTGCTCTTGACGTACGGTTTGACGAACTGAGGCGCGATCAGCCTCACCTGGAATCCGCATGCCTGTAGCTGCCGCGCAAAATGGTGCGCACCGCTACAATTTCCCATACCGATCTTACAGTGGGGCTCGATCTTCTTCAGCACCGTTTGAAGTCATCGATCTCGAGGTAAACGCTGCCGCCAGACTGGTTGCTCATGCCGATCCACGCCGTGAATCTGAAACACGTTCTTGGCCAAGTCGACCGCAATGCGCATAAGCTTCACGTGTGGACTCGCACCTTCAGTCTGGAACTCAAGATGCCGAGGTGAGGAGGAGTCCTCGGTCGTTCCCTAATCGCTTCGTGATTAATATAGCGGTGAGTCGATAGTAATACCGGGTGGCGTCGGAATGATCTTTCAGGTGCTGAGTGAAAAACCAGCGCACATGCTTGAGCTGCCAGGTCCAGGGATTGTCTCGCCGCCATCGTTGCTGAATGGCTGCCTGCATGATTTGGGCTTGGCGTAGGTGGCGTTGCTGGGTGGCATTCGAGCCAGTCAATACGCCGCTCAGGAACAGCATCATATCGAAGGGCTTGGTCATGCTCGACCTCCAATGTAGGCCGAAACCACATCGATCCGGTTATGTCCGAGCTCAAGGCTGATCTGATGCCGAGCCTGTTGATCGAGGTCGCGGTCAATGCGATAGCAGTGACCATCTTTGACCGGTGCGGCGTGGCCAGTGAGTTGCTCGTAACGCTCGCAGGCGTAGGCCGCTCGCAGTTCATGGAAACCCTTCAGCCCGTGTTCATGCAGCGTTTTGCGGGCGGGGAGCACGGTCTGTTGCAGGAACACGGCGTAGCTTTCGTCTCGGGCCAGCAAGTTGCGGCTGTGGGGCGGCGATGCCTTACGAGCCAACTGCAGCGCCGCTTGCACCGCTTCATTGGCCACGACCCATCGCGGCGCTGATGCCCCTGAGCGGCCGCCTTTGGTGCCGTCCTGGATGTTGATGCGGCCCAAGTGTTCGGCTTCGCGGTGCAAGCGTGGCAGGTCAGCCAGGATCGCTTCGCGCAGGCGCATGCCGGTTGCTCGGGCCAACAGGACAATCGCGGCCACCCGCTCGTGGTGCTGTTCGCCAAGCGCCTCGAGTACTCGCCGCACCTGTTGGTGGTCTTGGCCATCCGGCGCGCGGGTGCGTACGCTCGAGCGCTTCTGTCCCAACGCCTGACTCGGGCTGGCGATCCTCACGTCCTGATCACCGCGTAGCGCGGCGAGGGTGCGATTAACGCTGCTCAGGCGGTTCTGCGCGGTGGCGATGCAGAGTTCACCTTGCTGGATCTGCTGGCGCAGAGACGCGGCGTAGTCTTGTAGCGTCTGTCTATCGATCTGGCGCGCATCGTTGTAACCGGGGCCGTCCTCTGATCGACACCAACGCACGAACGCATGCCAGCGATCACTATGCGTTTTGACCGTGGCGAAGTGGCCGCCGGCAAACAAATCCTTTAGCGCTTGTGAGCCGGCATAGCTCAGCTGGCGGCCATAGCCAAAGTTGCGACCATCACGCCGACTAATCAAAGTCATCGTCATCACCGTTTTCGTTTGTTTGCAGAAAGAGCAGCAGGGCTTTCCAGTGAGGGCTGAGTCTGTCCACCTGCCGCCAGTGTGTTGGACGGATCAGGAGGGCGTTCTCCTGGTGTTGCAGCACTGCCCCTTCCTCACGCAGTTGCTCGATCAGCCGGGCGAGGAGGGCAGGTTCCAAGGGGGGTGTGGCGACAGCGGCGACAGTGGCGACAACCCGCGTCGTTTCTGGCCTGGCGCGTGGCGACAGGGTGGCGACAGAAGCGGCGACACGCCACGATTCAGGTTGCGATTGATGTTTCGCCTGGTAGCGGCGCACCGCGTCATTGAGGCGAAACATGGCGCACCTCGAATGTTTTTCCGTCGCGGCAGCTCAGCCAGCGATGAGTGATCAGCTCGACGAATAAAGAGGCCGTATGGTCAGCGCTCTTGCGAGCAAAACGCGGACCGTTGCGATTGACGTCGCGGACGGTGAACTGGGTCCAGCCTTTCTGCATCAGCCAGCGCAGCAGCCGATCCGCTTCCTCGCGTCGGCTATTGACCGGCTCCTGTTCGGTCAGGCGCTGAATCTCGGCCAGGTAGTAATCCATCAGCGTGGAGGCGCGCTGGATGTGTGCTTCGTCCAAGGCACAGGCCTCTTCAACCATGGCCAGCACGCCCGCGATACGCAGTACATTCGCCGCGGCCTTGCTCGCGACAGGCTGGACGCCGGCCAGTTCGCCGAACTCGCCAGACTGGCACTCGATGGTGTCGTGAATATCGATCCAGGCACGACGGGCGCGGGGAGTCAGCTCCAGCGTGGCGGGATTGAGTGAGCCATCCTTGTGAAGTGACCAGGGCTTTTGCAGCAGGGCGGTGATCCGCTGTTGGTAGCGCTGGACTTTGGCATCTCGGGTCAGGTCGATTGCCTTGTAGATTCGTTGGCCGGCCAGGCGCTCGGGCCAACTGATCAGGCAACGGCCCAGGATGCCTTGGCCATTGATCACCGGGTCTTTGAAAATTTGGTTGGCCAGGTAGGGCTGTAGCATCAGATGCAGGCTGAGGCGGCGATCATAGGCCCGCAGGCTTTCCCCAGCCATGGAGCGCGCCCGGTCGATCGGGCTGCCATCCCACAGCAGCGACAAGGTGGTGATTGCCTTGAGCAGATTCTCTTTGCTCATGGTGCTGCTACCCAAGAACTGGCCACCTTCATCATTGAACAAGCCCATGCTGGGCAAGCCATGGCACAGGCTTTTGACCAGGGCCTCAATGGTGGGCTCGGCAATGATCAGTCTCGGTGGCACCGGCTCGGACAGCTCGCCGCCTTCCGCCCCGGAGGTTGTCTTCGAGGTTTTGGGTTTGGCCATGATGCTGGTAGCGGAGCGATAGGCTTTGAGCTTTTCCTCATACAGGGTCCACTGCTGTCGTTCCCAGTCGCGTGCCGCCTTCAGTACCAGGTGATCCACCGCGCTTTTGCGATCACCCGAAGATGCCACCGTCAGTAGGTAGAGGGACAGCGGATAGGTTCGACCGTCGAGGTGGGCATTGGCATGGCCTTGGCTCACCAAGGCCGTGGTAGCCAGTACCGATTGCGCAGCCATGGCGCAGGGCACGCCGATCACCTCGGCCAGTCGTTCGACCGCAGGGCCCAACAATTCCCCGAGTGCTTCGACCGGGTAGGGCAGTGGCGCCTGCTGGTATTCCAGCAAGGGTTGTGGTGGCTCAAACGCTTCGCACAGTTGCATCGCACTTCTCCTGGAATTGTCGACTTCGTCCTCACTCATCCCGCCACGGTTGTTGAGTGTTGCCAGGGATCAAGGCCCCTGCGACCTGTGAGGTTTGTCCACTCACGCGGGACTGACGGCTCCTTACGGCCGGGAGCTTGGGCATCTCATGATCTGGCCTCCTGAACACCGATAGCGGTGGGCGGGTGGAGGCTGCACTGGCTGACGAGACCAGTGCCGCGAGATCCTGAGTCAGGTGAAGGCAGTGAGGCGGTGACCGGGGCATGCCTGACTGTCAGTCAGGTGCAGTCCATTTCATGGGCTGCGGCACCATCATCGGCATCGCTATGGCGAGTGAGCATTCGGTGTTTGTCACGCCGATTGTCACAAGGGGGAAAGCCGCAAAGGCCCGTGCGAGCAGGGCTGCAGCAGTGTGATATGCGCCCGTCTCTTTAGGAGGCAAAGAGACGGGCAACAGGTTGGCGCAAGAAATGGCCAAGCGGATAAGTTGCTGCAGAGCAGCCAGGAAGGAGTATGAGTTGCCGCAGTGGGCATACTGGAAGAAGTAGGCATCCATCACATGGGTAGTGACCGTGCGAGCCGCCGGACGCTAATCGCACTTGGGGGAGAACCACCACGGTGTGGCGTAGCCTCAAAGGTTCTGGCTACCTGGGTGCTGTCGAGGACAGCGCTTGTACAGTTTTGGTTTAGCGCTCGTTCTGCTCGCGGTCAACCGTATTTTGGGGGCGGCTCTTGCGCCAATCGGTAATGCTGGAAGACCTTGGAACCCGGTGGTTCTCCATGGCCGGGTGGTCATTCGTCGGTTTTTAATGTGAGCCCACGCAGGTGGGAATGCGGAGCCTTCCCGCTCGCGTGGGCTTGGCCGAAAAAGCCCCAAGAGCGAGACTTGCAACGGCGACAGTCGCCACCTCTGTCGCCACGCTGCAGGCCAGGTAATACGTGGGTTGTCGCCACTGTCGCCGCTGTCGCCATCCTCCACTCGATAAACGAGGTGAGAGGATGGCGTGAACATCTCGCTTCTCATGCAACAGTATTTGCTACCGCATGCCCTGTGGCATATCGCGCCCAATCTTCCATCAGTATTCGCCGCTTTTCAAAAAGATCACCACGTCGATAAGCCGCCTCTACCGCATTCTCTACGGTGTGCGCGAGCGCCTGTTCACAGACCTCTCGAGGATAGTGAGTAACTTCACTCGCCCAATCCCTGAAAGTCGAACGGAATCCATGCGTCGTGAGATCGTTCCGCTTCATCCGACGCAATGCCATCAACATTGCCATATTGCTTAGAGGGCGCTTTTTGCGAGCCCCTGCAAATAGGTAATTGTTTCCTTCCACGCGAGGAAGCCCTGCGAGTAAATCCAATGCCGCTTTTGATAGAGGCACTCGGTGTTCCTTCCCTGCTTTCATCCTCGGCGCAGGAATGGTCCATACCCTTGCTGCGACATCAATCTCTGCCCACGTTGATTCAAGCACCTCACTGGTGCGGCAGGCCGTCAGGATGGTAAAGCGCAATGCTTTAGAGCTCAGATCATTTGCTTGCTCAAGGGGCGCCATGAAGGCGGGAAGCTCTGTCCACGACATTGCTGCGTGATGTTTCACAGCACGCACTTTTGCGCGAGGTGGTAGCAGTTTGTCCAGGTGTCCACGCCATCGAGCGGGGTTTTCTCCATCACGCAGCCCTCTGGCCTTTGCTGCATCGAGGACCAGTTCGATACGGTTTCGCAAACGGCTGGCGGATTCGGGTATTACTGTCCAAATCGGCTTGAGGATTTTCAGCACATGCTCAATGCCTATTTCCTGCGTCGGAAGATCGCCTATGACCTTGAACGCATAAGTACCCAGAGTGTTCTCCCACTGCTGGGCATGCTTGGCATTTTTCCAGCCTGCCCTGTGGGCAGTAATGTAGTCGAGAGCAACCTCTTTGAAAGTGATTGCTTTGGCCCTGGCTGCATCCTGAGCTAAACGTTCAGCTTCTTTTTCCAGCCGTTGCCGTTCCATCTCCTCGTTTCGGCTGGTAAGCGGATCGACGCCTGACTTGCTCAGTTTTCTGGCTTCTGCTGCTTTCTCACGAGCGACCGCAAGATTTACTTCGGGGTGCCTGCCCAGTCCCATGTCTCGGCTCTTGCCAGCAAGCTTGTAGCGGAAAATCCAGCTTGCGCCACCGGTACGGCCAAGTTTCAAGTAAAGGCCGTCACCATCGTTGGTCATTCCAGGGAGCCCCGATCTGACTATTTTTTCTACCGTTTTCGTCGTCAGAGATGCCATCACTCACTTCCTATTTGAAAGGATGATGACTCAATCTAAATGAATGCCAGCCCATACTCCAGCCCATACCTTGGCCCCTGGCTTCCCATAGTCACGCCTGGACCACAAAAGAAAATATCTGCGTCAACTGTATGTTTTTATAGCGTTTTAATAGAAATAATTAAACATCTATGGATTTCTAGAAACACTAAAATGACGGACTATCTCTCCGCCATTATTGAAAAATGAAAAACCCCCGATAACTTCAATGTTGTCGGGGGTTTTTTGCTTTCAGTCAGAAACTGCATAATGAATTCTGCTACGGTCTTCGTTAATTGGCGCTTCGGACATCGGTCATGAATTTTAAAAAAGTACTGGCGCATTTGCAGGCTGAAGTTCCCGAGCTATTGGCTGTGTATGTGTTCGGTAGCCAAGTGACGGGTGAGGCAGGTAGTGAGAGTGATCTGGATGTTGCGGTCCTTTCTGCGGGAGTGGTCGAGCCTTTATTGCTATGGCAGCTTTCTGGGGAGTTGGCCGATATCGTTGGAGTTCCCGTCGACTTGCTTGATTTGCGCGCAGCCTCAACGGTAATGCAATACCAAGTATTGACCACTGGGCGTCGGCTCTGGTCCGGGAACGTCCAGGCGGGTCTATTCGAGAGCTACGTCCTGAGCGAAAAAACCGCGCTGGACACGGCAAGGGCTGAGTTGTTGGCGGATATCCAGAAGGAAGGGAAAGTTTATGGTCGATGATGTTCTCATCAATAAAGCAGCCAGCATTGAGCGGTGCGTTGCTCGCGCCCGTCAGGAATACGATAAAGATCCCACCAGCTTCGCCACAGATTTCACGCGCCAGGATGCGGCGATTTTTAATATTCAGCGTGCCTGTGAGGCAGCGCTGGACATGGGCCAACACTTGATTCGTCGTGAGCGCCTGGGCGTTCCACAAGGAGCCCGTGACGTGTTTGAATTGTTATGTCAGGGCGGTTGGGTCAATCCTGCGTTGCTGACCAACCTGAAGAACATGGTCGGGTTTCGTAACATTGCTGTTCACGAGTACCAGACGCTTCAATTGCCGATTACTGTAGCGATCATTACAAAACACCTGGATGAGTTTCTAGCATTTAGTTCGCATATTTTGACCAAGGATGCGGGGTTGGAAAATAAACAAGTCTAATCTGTAAATTTTCCATCCCTCTGAATAAGTTTTCCTGCTGCGGTGTTCACCACACAGACCACTCAGGAAACGCCCATGAACAATCCCGCCGACCGCTACGACCGCCTGACCCGCACCTTCCACTGGCTGACCGCCGCCCTGGTGATCTTCATGTTCGCCAGCGCCCACGTCTGGGAAAACCTGGAAAAAGGCACGCCACTGCGCAAGGGCCTGCAATCGGTCCATATCTCCCTGGGCATCGCCATGGCGGTGCTGATCGCTGCACGTATCCTCTGGCGTGTGTTCGGCGGCAATCACCCAAAGGCCGACAATCACCCTGCGCTTAACGTGGCCGCCAAAATCGCCCACGGCTGTCTATACCTGTTGTTACTGACGCAGGTGACCCTGGGCTTCCTGTTCCGCTGGGCCCAGGGCGAGCCCTTCAACTTTTTCGGACTGTTCCCGGTGCCAGCGCCTTTTGTGATCGATCACGAATTGCGAGGCACCCTGGGTGGCCTGCACAACAATGTCGCCTGGGCGATCATCGTACTCGCCGGGCTGCATGCCTGCGCCGCGCTGTGGCATCACTACATCCAGCGCGACAGCACGTTGCGCCGCATGCTGCCGGCCCCTCGTGGCGATCTTCCCTACTGAGTTTGCTGCTGTACTTTCCCTATCGTTACGGAGCATGAATGCCATGAAGAATCGTCCCGAGCACGCCGTTGGTTACCGCACCGCTTTGTTCTTTGGCGCCTGTATGGCCGCCGCGCTATTGGCCGGCCAGGCCCATGCCTCCGGTGACGAATCGGCGCCGCCCAAGCCCAACTGCCCCAAAGGCCAGGTCTGGGATACCAAGACTGGCAAGTGCGTGCTGCAAACCAGCAAGGCCACGTCGGACGCCGACCGCACCGACTACGCCTACCGCCTGGCCAAGGACGGGCGTTACGAAGAAGCCCTGTCACTGCTCGACACCCTGCACAACCCGAACACCGCCAAGGCCCTGAACTACCGCGGCTACGCCACCCGCAAACTGGGGCGCACCGATGAAGGCATCAGCTACTACCTGAAGTCCGTGGCACTGGACCCCAACTACGCACAAGTCCGTGAGTACCTGCGGGAAGCCTACGTCATCAAGGGCCGTGTGGACCTGGCCCAGGAGCAACTGGTGAAGATCAAGGCGTTGTGCAGCACCACCTGCGAAGAGTACGAAGACCTGGCTGAAGCCATCGCCGCCGCGCCTCAGGCTTGAACCTGTGAGCGAACAGTCGGGAGATTGCCATCACCACAGACGCTGAGTTGCGCCGAGAGTTGAGCCAGCTGTTGCCACGTTTATGGCGATACGGGCTGGTGCTGTCGCGACAAAAGCATGTGGCTGATGACCTGGTGCAAGCCACCTGCGTGCGGGCGTTGGAGCGTGCAGGCCAGTTCGTGGCTGGCACGCGGCTGGACCGCTGGTTGCTGACGATCATGCATTCGATCTGGCTTAACGAATTGCGCGCCCAGCGAGTACGGCAAGGGCAGGGGTTTGTCGACGCCGAGCAGGCGTTGTCGTTCGACGGTGAAGCCCTGGCTCAGGACCAGGTCCTGGCCGCGCAGGTGATCAAGCGCGTCAATGCATTGCCCGAAGCGCAGCGGGAGACTGTTTTTCTGGCCTACGTCGAAGGCCTCTCATACAAGGAAATTGCCGAAGTCCTGCATATTCCCGTAGGAACGGTGATGAGCCGGTTGGCCGCTGCACGCATGAAGCTGGCTGAAACTGCGCACTCAAGCGGCTTGTTGGATAAATCGAGCGGAGAACGACGATGACTCAAAATACACCACCGTCGGATGAACTGCTGGTGGCTTACCTGGACGGTGAGTTAGACCCTCGGCAGCGTCAGGTTATCGATAACCTGCTGGGGATCGATCCTGCCGTGACAGCCCGCTTGGAGCTGCTCAAGCGCGGCCACTTGCCGTTCAAATCAGCCTTCGATTCGGTTCTCGATCAAGCCCCTACAGAGCGTTTGCAGGTGATGCTCGATGCCTTGCCGCCGGCACAAACACCCACCCTGAGTCGACGCAAATTTCTCGCGGTAGCAGCAAGCTTTGCGGTGGCCGGTGTGGTCGCTGATCGATTGTTCATGACCTGGCCCCGGCCTGAGCCCGGTTCGGGCTGGCGTGCCTCGGTGGCCGAATACATGGCGCTGTATACGCCCCAGACCCTGGAAAACCTCAGCGCCGATCCCGACTCCCATATCGCCCAGCTGAGTTCGGTCGGGACCCAGCTCGGCCTGTCGTTGAACCCGGATGCAGTACACCTGCCTGGCGCCGAATTTCGCCGCGCACAAATCCTCGATTATGACGGCGTACTGATCGGCCAACTGACCTACCTCGACGCGCGCCACGGCCCGCTGGCGCTGTGCATTACGGCGGCGAAAAAAGGTGCGGTGGCCATGGCCACCGAACAGCGCCGGGGCATGAACGTGGTGTTTTGGTCCAGCCCGTCCCATGCGTTCATGTTGATTGGCAGAAACCCGTTCGAGGATTTGCAGATCATGGCGCGCAGTGCCGAGAAGGCTTTGTCGGCATAGCTTCAATGAGACGATGAGGGCGTCTGCAACGCCCGCCACCGAGCCGGCGTCGTCCCCTCCCAGGAACGAAACGCACGATAAAACGAGTTGGTATCTTCATAGCCCACCAGGCACGCGATCTCGTCTATCTCAATCGACGGCTCGGTGAGCAGATGCCGCACCACTTCCTGGCGGGTTTCCAGCATCAGTTGCCTGAAACTGGTGCCTGCCTCGGTAATGCGCCGTTGCAACGTGCGTTCGCTCATGCCCAGCTCCCGCGCTACCTCGACCATCTCGGGGCGGCCACTGGCCAGGAAGCGCTTGAGGGTGATCTTGACCTGATGGCTGATGCTGGCCGGTGTCGAGGCCTCCGCAAGCGCTGCCACCAGGCCCGGGTTCAGCATTTCGAGCATTTGCGGGTTGTACCCCGGAAAAGGTCGGTCCAGATCGGCGGCGTCCAGTATCAGCGCGTTGCGCCCGGCACCAAAACGCACGGAGCAACCGAAAAACTCGGCCAGTGCACGGCTGCCATCGTCCGGGCGAACCAGTTCGACCTGCAGGGGAGTGATCTGCGTCCGTGCTCCCCGTCGCCCCAATTCAACAAACGTCGCAAACGCCGCATCCACCAGCAGCGCAGGCGGTAATTCTGGCGTGTGCAACCAGTCGATGGTCACCGTACAGGTACGGCCATCCTCGCAAACCTGCAGGCGCTCGGGTGTGCACAATTGCTTGAAGCGGGCGAGGCGGTGCAGGCCATCGCGATAATCCCGGGCGATAAAAGCGGCAAAGCTGGAGGGTGGAAGCGCGGTGATATCCAGCCGCGTCACCAGTAATATCCCGACAGCCGGATCAGGATTAAGTATGCGCACCGCCTCCCACAAGCGAAAGAACTCCAGTGTCGTCACCTGCCGCCGGTCTCGCCGCTCGCGGATATGCAGGGTCATGGGCAAGCGTGCCTGACGCAACACCACCGACGGCTCCAGCCCGACGCTCTGCAGCGCCAGCCAGAACACATCCGGTATGTTGAAACGGGGTTGGGTCGCGTCAGGCATGCGGCACCTTTTTCAAAAGCGTGAGATTAATCCGAGGCCGACACGCTGAGGTCATGCCACTTTTTATCCGACTCGGCCAAGTCTGCCGCTGCCCGGGCGGCGTATTGCACGGCATCGCTGCCGATCAGCAAGCGTAGCGGGGCGTCTTTGTTCAGTGCCAGCTCCAGCACGATTTCGGCAACCCGGTCCGGACCCGTCGGCAGGATGCCGGGGGAGTTGACCAATTCAACCAGGGCGCCGACCGTTTGTTGGTAGGGCTCACTGATGGCCGGAATCGTCATGGAACTGCCCGACCAGTCCGTGCGCATGCCGCCCGGCTCCAGCACGGTCACCTGGATGCCCAGTGGCGTGACTTCCTGTGCCAGTACTGTGGAAAATCCACCGACTGCCCATTTCGCACTCTGATACGCGGCCAGGCCGGCCATGCCGATGCGGCCACCCAACGACGATACCTGGAAGATATGCCCACGGCCCTGGGCGCGCAGCACCGGCACCACCGCCTTGCTCACGTGCACCACACCATAGAAGTTGGTGCTGATCTGCGCGGAAAAATCCTCCAGCGTCACATCTTCCACCGACGCCAGGTCACCGTAGCCGGCGTTATTGACCACCACATCCAGGCGACCAAAATGTTTCACCGCGGCATCCACCGCTTCCAGCACCTGCTGGTTATTGGTCACGTCCAGCGTGACCGGATAAATCGCCTCGCCGTATTCGGCCACCAAGTCATCCAACTGCTTGGGATTGCGCGCGGTGGCAACCACACGATCACCGGCGCGCAGGGCGGCTACGGTAATCGAGCGGCCGAGGCCGCGGGAACTGCCGGTGATAAACCATATCCTGGACATTCGAACACCTCTTCGTTTGAGACTGCGGGAGTAACCTGTGAACGAATGATGGTCGACCGGCTTCTCTCATACACTAGCAAGAGGCCGCCAAGTGACTTGCATATCACGCCCTTTATTCTGCGGCCAACCGTGCCGACAGGCTTTCGATAAACACCGTCTCCGCCCGGCTCATCTTCTGCTCACGGTTCCACAGCAGGTGGATATCCACGTCGGTAATCCCTTCGTCTGGCGGCAAGCGCCAGAGCAACCCATGCTTCACATCCTCGGCCACCACATGAATCGGCAGGCAGCCCAGGCCAAACCCGGCAATCACCAACCGCCGCACTTCCTCCAGGCTGGAGGACGACGCCACGATGCGCCCGCTGAAGCCCTGCTGGTCGCGAAAGATCGTCAACGGCGAGAGCATTCCGCCGATCTGGTCGCTGGTAAAACTCACGAAGTTCTCCGACTGCAAATCTCCCTCCGCCAGCCCGGTGCGTCCGAACAACGGGTGATGCCGCCCGCAAAAAAATGCATAACGCTGACGTAGGAACAGGTGCTGCTCCAGCCGTGGTTGCGGCCGGCGATTGAGGCTCAGGCCCAGCGTCGCGGTTTTCTCCAGCAGGGCGGCGACGATGTCAGAGCTGCGCATCACCTCAACGTCCAGGTCGACCCGGGGATGCTGGCGATGGAAGTCCGCCAGGAAGTCATCAAAGGTGTCCGAACTGATCCGGCTGATCATCAGCAACCGCACTTTGCCAAGCACCTCGTCGCCAGGCTTTTGCAGGGCGTTGCTCATCTGCGAGACCTGGCCATACATCTCGCCGGCGATCGCGAAAATCTGCTCGCCGGCTTCGGTCAGCACGAAGCGCGGGCCGCGCCGGGCGATCAACTGGCAGTCGAGCTGTTCTTCCAGGCGCTTGAGCGCCTGGCTGATGGCCGGCTGGGTGAGGTGCAGGCGGGCGGCGGCGCGACTGATGCTCAACTCCTGGCCGATCACCCGGAAGGTGCGCAACAGGTTCCAGTCCAGGCGGTCATTGAGCAGCGGATGAACATCGCGGCGATTTTCAGGCATGTCGACAGCTCGATAATAAGCAGGATTTATAATCGGAATAATAAATAGAAAATTGACTAATCATAGGGCCGAGACGAAAAATCACCCTCAACCAGCGCCATCAGAGCGCGTGCGCCAGACCTTTCTCCTGCCAAAAAAATAACCAAAGGAGCCAGCCCCATGAAGCCTTCCGCTTCGCCGCAGCCGCGCCGTGCCGCGGCCGCCGCTTTCATCGGCACCATGATCGAGTGGTACGACTTTTACATCTACGCCACCGCCGCCGCGCTGGTGTTCGGTCAATTGTTCTTCCCTTCCGACGACAAACTGTTCAGCACCATGGCCGCGTTCGGCACCTTTGCCGTGGGCTTTTTCGCCCGGCCATTGGGCGGCATTGTGTTTGGGCATATCGGTGACCGTATCGGTCGCAAGAAATCCCTGGTGATCACGCTGGTGATGATGGGCGTGGTCACCGTATGTATCGGCCTGTTGCCGACCTATGCGCAGATCGGCGTCGCGGCGCCGGTGTTGCTGGTGCTGCTGCGCATCGTGCAGGGCATCGCCGTTGGCGGCGAGTGGGGCGGGGCGGTGCTGATGGCCGGCGAACATGCACCCAAAGGCCGTCGCAATTTCTTTGCCTCCTTTGCACAGTTGGGCAGCCCGGCGGGTTTGATCCTGTCGTTGCTGGCCTTCAGTGCGGTAACCCGTTTGCCGGAGGCCGACCTGCTCAGTTGGGGCTGGCGCGTGCCGTTCCTGGCCAGTGCCTTGTTGTTGATCGTCGGTCTGGCAATCCGCCTGGGCGTCAACGAATCGCCTGAGTTCCTGGAAGACAAAGCCAAGGCAGAAAAGGCCCGGGCCATCACCCAGGATCAGGCCCCGGTCATCGAAGTGCTGAAAACGGCCTGGCGCCCGCTGCTGCTGTGCATCGGTGCCAACACCCTGGGGATTGCCGGGGTGTATTTCACCAACACCTTCATGATTGCCTACACCACCCAGCAACTTAACCTGCCGCGCTCGTTGATTCTGGAATGCCTGTTTGTCGTGGCCATCATCCAGTTCTGTGTCCAGCCGCTGGCGGCCTGGGTGGCGGAGAAGGTCGGTGCCACACGCTTTCTGTGTGCGATGAGCGTGCTTGCGATGGCCTCGCCTTATCCGATGTTCGTGCTTGTCAGCAGCGGCCAGGCGCTATTGATCATCATCGGCATCGCCCTGGCCGTGGTGTGCATGGCCTCGTTTTATGCGGTGATTGCAGGCTTCGTCAGCGGCTTGTTCGAAACCCGCGTGCGCTACACCGCCATCTCCCTGGCCTATCAAGTGTGCGGCGCGCTGGCCGGTGGCCTCACGCCGTTGATCGGCACCTGGCTGGCCCATGAATACCAGGGCCAGTGGTGGCCGATGGCAGTGTTCTACAGCGCGATCGCGGCGGTTTCGCTGCTGTGCGTACTCGCGTTGTCCCGTCGTCACGCCACCGCCCACCGTCTTGAAATGGCTTGAAGCGTTTGATTGGAGAATGTGTATGTTGAAGATTAATGGCGAGCGCCTGTGGGCCAGCCTGATGGCCATGGCCGAAATCGGCGCCACGGCCCGCGGTGGCAGTTGCCGCCTGGCGTTGAGCGCCGAAGACCAGGCGGGCCGCGCACTGTTCAGCCGCTGGTGTGAGGATGCCGGGCTGACCCTGAGCGTCGATGCCATCGGCAACCTGTTCGCCCGCCGGGCTGGCACCGGCTCTGAAGCTGCGCCGGTGATGATGGGCAGCCACCTCGACACCCAGCCGGAAGGCGGGCGTTTTGATGGCGTCTATGGTGTGCTGGCCGGACTGGAAGTGATCCGCAGCCTCGACGACCACGGCATCAAGACCCGCAAACCACTGGAAATCGCGGTATGGACCAACGAGGAGGGCGCCCGGTTTACCCCGGCCATGCTCGGCTCGGCGGTGTTCACTGGCACCTTGGCGTTGGATAACGCGCTGGCCACCCGGGATGTCGCCGGTGTCAGCGTGGCGGATGCGTTGCGCAGCACCGGCTACAACGGCCAGCGCCCATTGGGCGGCGCGGTGGATGCGTATTTTGAAGCGCACATCGAGCAAGGTCCTATTCTGGAAGACAACGCCAAGAGCATTGGCGTGGTCACCGGTGGGCAGGCGATTCGCTGGCTCGACGTGCGCGTGGAAGGCATGGCCGCCCATGCCGGGACCACGCCGATGCCACTGCGCAAGGACGCCTTGTACGGCGCCGCGCAGATGATCCAGTCGCTGGAAAACCTGGCGGCTGATTTTGCGCCTGAGGGCCTCACGACCGTGGGTGAATTGAGCATCGCCAAGTCGTCGCGCAACACCATTCCCGGCCTGCTGAATTTTACCGTCGACCTGCGCCATCACCGCGACGCCGACATAGAAGCCATGGAGCAACAGGTGCGTGCCCGCTTGCAGGACATCGCCGCCCAACGTGGTCTGAGCGTCACCGTCAGCCCGCACTGGATCAGCCCGGCGACACCGTTTGATGCCGAGTGTGTCGCCTGTGTGCAGTCCGCCGTGGATGCGTTGGGCTATGCCCAGCAATCGATTGTCAGCGGTGCTGGCCATGACGCCATCCACCTGGCGCGGTTCTGCCCCACGGCGATGGTCTTTATCCCGTGTGTGGGCGGCTTGAGTCATAACGAAGCCGAAGATGTGCTGCCCGAGGACGTTCGCCAGGGTACCGATGTATTGCTCAATGCCGTGTTGAAACGTGCCGGCCAGGCTAATTAACGAAACATTTCTGCAAGGTTGAACACGATCAAAATGTAGGAGCTGGCTTGCCTGCGATAGCGGTGGTTCAGGCAACAAATTTGTATCTGAACCACCGCAATCGCAGGCAAGCCAGCTCCTACAGGTCCGGTGTTCAACCGCAGATGTGTGCCCATCAGGAGAAATCCCATGCGTACTTATTTCCACCCCGAACAACTCCTGCACCATCCTCGCAGCTACTACTCCCGTGGCCAGATGCGTACCCCGCAGGAAGTCCCGGAGCGCGCCCGCAATCTGCTGCTGGCCGCGCAAAACCTGGGCTTCGACATCCAGCAACCCCACGACCACGGCCTTGATCCACTGCTGGCTGTGCACGGTGCGGCCTACCTGGCCTTCCTCCAGGAAGCCCACCAGCGCTGGAAAGAAATCCCCGAAGACTGGGGCGACGAAGTCATGTCCAACATCTTCGTGCGCGAGCCCAACGCCCTGCGCGGCATCCTTGCCCAGGCGGCGCGCTACCTCGCCGACGGCAGTTGCCCGATTGGCGAACTCACCTGGCGCTCGGCCTATTGGTCCGCCCAAAGCGCCGTCGCTGCCGCCCGGGACATCCTCGACGGCGCACCCGCGGCCTACGCGCTATGCCGCCCGCCAGGCCACCACGCGCGTTTTGATGCAGCCGGTGGGTTCTGCTATATCAACAACGCGGCGGTTGCGGCGCAGGCGTTGCGCGCTGGCTTCGAGCGCGTCGCCGTACTCGACACCGACATGCACCACGGGCAAGGCATCCAGGAGATTTTCTACGAGCGTGATGACGTGCTGTACGTGTCGATTCACGGCGACCCGACCAACTTCTATCCGGGTGTTGCAGGCTTTGCCGAAGAGCGCGGCGCTGCTGCGGGTGAAGGCTTCAACCTCAACCTGCCGATGGCGCATGGCGCGAGTGAGGCGGTGTTTTTCCAAAAGCTGGAACAGGCATTGAAGGCAGTGAAGGACTTCTCGGCGGACGTGCTGGTGTTGTCGCTGGGGTTCGATATCTACGAGCTGGATCCGCAAAGCAAAGTGGCGGTGACACGGGAAGGATTTGCGCGGCTGGGGGAGTGCATTCGTGGATTGGGGTTGCCGTGTGTGATCGTGCAGGAGGGCGGGTATCACCTGGAAACGCTGGACAGTAATGCTCAGGCGTTTTTTGCAAGTGCGCAGGCGTGGTCAATGTAACCCGCTGAATAAAGCGCCCCGGACTGCCTTGGAAATACATTCAAGGCGCGTCCGCCCCGTGGGCCTTTTACGTCGATAATTTATATCTCTTAACTTCTGGTCGACACCCCTAAAGTCCCGCCCTGACTGGCCGAAACTCTGTCATACGATGTCGTATGCCCATAATGAGAACAATCGCCATGTCGCTCCGCAGCCTGTCCATCGCCCGCCGTGCGGGTCTCGGTTTTGCCTTGATTGCCTTGCTCGTGGCGCTGTTGGGGTTCTTTGCGCTCTCGAACATGGCAAGCATCCGCGAAAGCGCCGTGCAGGTTGAAAGTGGCCTGGTGCCGAAAATGCGCCTGGTCTCGGATATCCGCGAAATCATGCTGCGCATCCGCACTATTTCCCTGCGCATGGCCCTTGATCCCAATCCCGCGAGCCTCTCGCAATACCGTAGCCAGATGGACACCCGCAGCCAGGATCTGACGAAGAAACTGGCCGACCTGAATGCGGTGATTGATACCCCCGAGGTACGCAATCTTTATGATCAGTTCCAGGTCTCCCTGCGTCAGTATCAGCAAGGTCTCACTCAGTCATTCATCCTCGCCGACAAGCAGCAGACCGCCGAGCTGAACAAGTTGCTGCTGGTGGACATGAAGACCGTGGTCGACGGTTCCGGCAATCAGCTCAATGCCCTGGCCGACTATTACAACGCCCAGATAAACCTGCAGGGCCAGACGGCCGAGTTGCAGTACAGCCGCTCGCGCACGATGGTCTTCGGCTTCGTGCTGCTGGCGGCGTTGAGCACCGTGGCCCTGGCCTGGTTGCTGACGCGCAGCATCGTTGGTCCGCTGAGCCACGCGGTGCGCGCCGCAGAAAACGTCGCCCAAGGCGACCTGACCCAGACCGTTGAAGTCACCGGCGATGACGAAGTGACGCGCCTGCTGGTGGCGTTGCAGACCATGCAAGGCAGCCTGCGCAGTACCTTGCAGCTGATTCGCCAGTCGGCCGGGCAGATGGCCGCGTCGGCCACCGACCTCAACGGCATCACCGACCAGAGCAGCCGCAGCCTGCAAAAGCAGACCGCTGAAATCGAGCAAGCCGCCACCGCGGTCAACGAGATGACCTCGGCCGCCGATGAGGTGGCACGTAATGCAGTCTCCACTTCCGAATCCACCCGGCTCTCTAATGAAACGGCCCGCGATGGCCAGCAGCGCGTCGGCGAGACGGTCAGCGCGATTCAGGCGTTGAGTACCAACATCGGTGACACCTCGAGCCTGGTGCAAAACCTCGCCGATCAATCGCGGGACATCGGCAAGGTGCTCGATGTGATTCGCTCCATCGCCGAGCAGACCAACCTGTTGGCCCTGAACGCCGCCATCGAGGCGGCGCGTGCCGGTGAGTCCGGGCGTGGCTTTGCCGTGGTGGCCGACGAAGTGCGTGCGCTGGCCCATCGCACCCAGCAATCGACCCTGGAAATCGACCAGATGGTCACCGCGATGCGCAGTGGCTCCAGCGAGGCACTGACCTCAATGCAATCGAGCACCCAGCGGGCCAGCGAAACCTTGATCCTGGCCGAAGGCGCCGGTGGAGCCTTGAGCCAGATCACCGACTCCATCGACCAGATTCACCAGCGCAACCTGGTCATCGCCAGCGCCGCCGAGGAGCAGGCGCAGGTGGCCAAGGAAGTGGATCGCAACATCGTCAATATTCGTGACCTGTCTGCGCAGTCGTCTTCGGGAGCGGGGCAGATCAACGGGTCGAGCCAAGAGCTGGCGCGCTTGGCCGTGTCGCTCAATGAGGCGGTGGCGCGGTTTCAGCTGTAACGGGGTCTACTTGTGCCACGGATGGCACCAGTTCCAGGATACGGTCACGGCCACCTTCGGCCACGAGGTACGTTCCCTTCGTCGTACGCACAATCGACTGTGGCGCCTTCAGGAAAGACAGGATCGTCTGCTGGCGCCCGTGCTTGTCGATCAGCAACAAACGCGCACGGTGGGTTGAATCCTCGTTGATCCATAACCCGCGTTCATCGCACATCAGGAAGGTGGGTTTGTTCAAATGGCTCAGTACCACCGGGTCGCTACCGTCGATGGTCAGCTCTCGCACCACGCCCTTCTTCTTTTCTGTGTAGAGCATGCGCCCATCCGTGCAACGAACAATCGACTCGCCTTCGCTGAGTTGGTCACGCACGACGCTCAAGGTCCTGTCGCTCCAGTGATAGCGCAGAATCCGCGCCCCGACCTTGCGGTCTTCGATGGCATACAGGTACTCGCCGTCGTCCCACAGCCCTTGCACGCTTTCTCCCCTGAACAGCTCGGTGACGACGCCGTCCTTGAGGAAGCTGACCGGCGCGCCGTCCACTTCCTGGCTGAACACCCAACCGCCCTGAGTGGCGACCATGCCATCGGGCTTGGATAGTTTTCCTACAACCAGCTCGCGTTTTCCGTCGGGCAAGATGCGTACGATACTGCCAAGCCCATCGCTCAATTCCTGGCTCACCATCAGCGAACCGTCGGGCATCGGCATCAGTGATGCGGCCTTTGCTACGTCTCGGTGGACGACATGAACACTCCAGTCTTCGGCTGCACTGACCGGGTAGAAGCTTTGCCAGGCGAAGAAGCCCAAAGCTGCAAGGCAGAGCAAACCCAGGAGCCACAACCCCGCTCGAAGCGCTCGATAGAGAGGCGCAGGGCTGGAAGTCCTTTTTATTGTTTCATCCATTGATTGCGTTACCAGTCTGTATTCGTGAGTGGAAAAGATTGCCGCTGCGGTTGATTGTCGTCGTCATCCTGCAAGAGGCTCTAAGCAGGAATTTTCCCGCATAAAGAATTTCCTTTATACCCATGCATGAGTGGTGCGAGAAACATAAAGGGACCGCAGGCATACAGCGGGGATTTGGCAGGAGGCGAGTTGCACATAGGCAATTTCAGTGGGAGTGGAACTACAGCCCATACAGTCATTCCGCACCATTCACGTTTGGTAGGTTGTGGTCGGGTGTTGGTGTGAGCATCTTTATCATCGGGAAGGGCTAGATGGATCCCTACGCATCCAGTAAGACAAATCAGCAGTGTTGTGCTGACAACTATTTTTCCCATGTTAGACCTGTGAGGTGGTACCTAAGAGCTGTCAGTATTGACGCTTTTCAGAAGTCTCGTTTCCAACCCACGCAAATTCCCTGCTGATATGTATGACCGCATATTTTCCGTAGGGTTATTGGCTGATCCCGATTCTGTGGCCCGCGCCAATAGCATCCCGCCAGCCTCCATACGATAATGCCCGCCACATCTGCTCAACCAATGGCTGCCCCCGTGATCATCAACTTCGACCTCAACGACCTCCAGGCCTTCCGCGCCGTCGTAGATAAGGGCAGTTTCCGTGCGGCGGCCGAAGCCATCCGTATCTCCCAGCCGGCCCTCAGCCGGCGTATCGAGAAGCTCGAATCCGCCCTCGACGTCAAACTCTTCGAACGCACCACGCGCCGGGTCAGCCTGACCATGGTCGGCCGCGCGTTCCTGCCGCAAGTCGAGCGCATGCTCGATGACCTGGACATCGCCCTGATGGGCATCAGCAACGTCGCCTCGACCCGCATGGGCAATGTCACCATCGCCTGTGTGCCGTCCACCGCGTACTACTTCATGCCCCACGTGATCTCCGAATTCCACAAGCTCTATCCGAAGATTCGCCTGCGGGTCCTGGACGCGAGTGCGGGCGAGGTGTGTGCGGCGGTGGAAAGTGGCGAGGCGGATTTCGGCGTGAGTTTCAGCGGCAGCCTGGCAGACGGGGTGGAGTTCGAGCTGCTGTTGCAGGAGCGTTATGTACTGGCCTGTCGCCGGGAGCACCCGCTGGCGGACCGCGCCAGTGTGACGTGGGCCGAGGCGTACGAGCACGACTACATCACCGTGGACAAGACCTCAGGCAACCGCTTCCTGCTGGACCAGGCCCTGCGCGGCGTGCGGGTGAAGAAACCAAGCATCTGCGAAACCCATCACGTGACGACCATGATCGGGCTGGTGGAGGCGGGGCTTGGGGTGGCGATGGTGCCGTCGATTGCGATGCCGGGCGGCGAACATCCGATTCTGACGAGCGTGCCGCTGGTGGAGCCGGAGGTGGTGCGCAACGTGGGGTTGATCAAGCGCCGCGGGCGTACGTTGACGCCGGCGGCACTGGAACTGGAGCGGTTGACGCGGGAGATGCCGTTCCGGTCAGTGTGAGACCGAATCCAGGCCGGTGGATTGCACCACCGGTTGCGCCTGGGGCGAGGCGAGGAATTGCAGGAGCTTTTTCGCCTGCGCCGGGTGCTGCGCATTTACCGGAATGCCGGCGGCAAAACGGGTGACGGACTGCACGTCTTCGGGGATCTTTCCGACGTAGGTCACGCCTGGAATCGGCAGCAGTTCGGACACCTGTTGCAAGCCCACTTCGTAATCACCCTTGGCCACCTGTGAGGCCACCGGGATGCGTTCGATCATGGTGCCCTTGGACGGCATGCCGAGCTTCTTGAACAGTTCCTTTTCGACGTAGACGCCGCTGGCGCTGTCCGAGTACGCGACGGATTTGGCGTTGGTCAGTACCGTCTTCAGTTCGGCATCGGTGGCAATCGAGGGCTTGGCCGCGCCTTCCTTGACCACCAGGCCGATGCGCGAGTCCGCCAGTTCAACGCGGGACGCCTTGTCGACCTTGCCTTGCTTGATCAGCTCATCCAATGCGTAGCCGACCATGATCACCACGTCGGCGTGTTCGCCACGGGCCAGGCGGTTGGGAATCGCTTCCGGCGCCTTGCCCATCGACGGGCCGAGGATGGTGTCGAGGGTGTCGCCGCTCTGGGTGGCGTATTGCGCACCCAGCACCTTGTAGGCAGCGGTGAAGCCGCCGGAGGTCATGACTTTCAGCTCTTCGGCGTGGGCGACCATCGCCAGGGAACCGATCGCCAGTGCCGCCAGTGTTTTCAGCATGGGGTTCATCAGTGCGACTCCTCAGGCAACTTGCAGACGGGCGCTGGCGCGGCGATACAGTGCGAACGTCGCGCACAGGGCGCACAGCGCGGCGAACATCAGCCAGTAGGCGGGCGATGCCTTGTCGCCCGTCTCGTGGATAAACCAGGTGGAAATCGCCGGGGTAAAACCGCCGAAGATCGCGGTCGCCAGGCTATAGGCCAGGGAGAAGCCCGCCACACGCACTTCCACCGGCATGATCTCGGTCAGGGCCGGGATCATGGCACCGTTGTACATGCCGTAGAGGAAGGAGAACCACAGCAGGGTTTCCAGCATGTGCGCGAAGCTTGGCGCATTGACCACGTAGGAAAGTGCCGGGTAAGCGGTCAGCACGGTCAAAGCAGTCATGGCGATCAGCACCGGCTTGCGGCCAAAACGGTCACTGAGGGTGCCACCGATGGGCAGCCAGATGAAGTTCGACACGGCCACCAGCAAGGTCACCAGCAGGGCGTCGGCGGTGGTCAGGTTGAGTACGGTTTTGCCGAAGGTGGGTGCGTACACGGTGATCAGGTAGAAGGCCGTGGTGGTCATCGCCACCATCATCATGCCGCCGATCACGATGCTCCAGTTCTTCACCAGGGTGGCCAGCACTTCGCGCATGGTCGGGCGATGCTTGCGGTTGGCGAACTCTTCGGTTTCCTGCAGGTTGCGGCGCAGGACGAAGATGAACGGGATGATCACGCAGCCGATGGCGAACGGAATGCGCCAGCCCCAATCGGCAACCACGGCTGGTTCCATCCACTGGTTCAGGCCATAACCCAGGGCGGCCGCGACCACGATGGAGATCTGCTGGCTACCCGATTGCCAACTGGTATAGAAACCCTTGCGGCCCGGGGTGGCCATTTCGGCCAGGTACACCGACACGCCGCCCAGTTCGGCACCGGCCGAGAAACCTTGCAACAGCCGGCCCATCAGCACCAGCAGCGGTGCCCACAAACCAATGGTGTGATAGCCGGGCACCAGCACGATCAGCAGGGTGCCACTGGCCATGATCGCCAGGGTCACGATCAAGCCTTTGCGACGGCCCACATCATCGATGTACGCGCCGAGGATGATAGCCCCCAGCGGACGCATCAAAAAGCCCGCGCCGAACACGGCGAAGGTCATCATTAATGACGCAAATTCATTAGCGGCAGGGAAGAAGGCGGCGGCGATATAGGTGGCATAGAAACCGAACAGAAAGAAGTCGAACTGTTCGAGAAAGTTGCCGGAGGTGACGCGAAAGACCGCGCCGACTTTGGAGCGGGCAGAGTCAGGCCGTGAAGGGTTTTGCATTTTCTTGTGTCTCCAGCGTTCTTTTTAAAGTGCTTGTTTCGCTTAAGACCGCGGATAGTGGCTGACACATTTGGAAATGATAAGTGAGTTATTTACATGTATTGATGCGCCTTGGTTATCAATGACCGGGATCACACAAAACCGCTCCCTCATCTATGCTTCTCCATTGTGTCCAATTCTTACGGACGGGAGGTGGGTATGAGCAACGAACACAAGCAACGTGATGAGTTGGAGCAGGAGCGCGCCAGGAAGCTTCGCGAGGAAGAAAAACCGCAGACCTGGAAGCATCCGGACGATGGCACGGAACTGTCCGAGCGTGACCAGGAGCGCCCGCTCAAGCCTTGAGTCCTTGTTTCCTGTAGGAGCGAGCTTGCTCGCGAAAAACCTGAGGGCGACGCGGGGCACCTGATTTCCCGCGTTATCGTTAACGACCTTCGCGAGCAAGCTCGCTCCTACAGTGTTTCTTCAGTTTTGAATCGGCGTACACAACTCCACCAGCGTCCCATCCGGGCACCGCACATACGACACCACCTGCCCCCAAGGCTTGGTGCTCGGCGCAGCAAGTTCTGTCGCACCCTCGGCCAGCGCTCTGGCATGAGCCTTTGACACATCCTCGGTAACAAACCCCAACTCCATCCCCAGCGGTTGCTGTGAAGCATGCGCCTCCACATGCCCGCCCTTGAAGTTCATCTCGCCCAACTCATGCGCTGCAAAAGAGAGGGTGGTATCACCGGTATCCAACTCGCCATAGGTCCCCGATTCATGCAGGAAACGGCGACTGAAGCCGAAGGCTTTTTCGAAGAATTGCAGGGATGCAGCGACGTCCGGGACGTAGACGATGGTGTAGGCAAATTTCATGGTTCAGCGGTCCTTGCTGGAGAAAGGGCTCATTAGAGTCAGCGTCGTGCATACCGTCAACGGGAAACTATTTGACATATTTGATTTGTGATCACATATTGGAACCATAAGAACGACAACACAGGTTTTGACTCATGACAGATGGCCCGCTTCTCCTTCCCACCTTGCGCCAGGTGTCCCGCGATACCTTGCAAGACCAGGTCTATCGCCAGATCCGCGAAGCCTTGATGAGTGGTCGTTTCCAGCCCGGCCAGAAACTCACCATCCGCGGCCTCGCCGAAGCCCTCGGCTCCAGCCCCATGCCGGTGCGCGAAGCCCTCCAGCGCCTCAGCGCCGAAAACGCCTTTGAAGTCACCGAAACCTCCCGTCTGCGGGTACGCATGATGACGGTCGAACGCCTGCGGGAAATCCGCGATGCGCGGGTCGCCCTGGAAGGTTTGCTGGCAGAAAAGGCCGTATTGCTCCTGGAAAAAGCCGACCTCGACGAAATCTCCGACCTCTGCCAACAGATGCAACAGGCCGCCGACGAAGTCGACGTTTCCCGCTACCTGTGGACCAACTTCGCCTTTCACCGTCGGATCTATGCCGTCGCCCAGGCCGAATTGACCATGGCCGCCGTGGAAAACTTCTGGCTGCACATGGGCCCGTGTTTTGCCCTGGTCGCCCCCGATAAAGCTCACTTGCAACGCTCGATGGAGGCGCATACGCGCATCGTCGAAGCCCTGGCCGCCCGCGATGGCGCCGGTGCCCGCGCGGCCGTGACCGATGACATCATGCAGGCCGCCGATTCCCTGGCGCGCCTGCTCGTCAAGAACGACCGTTCGCGGTCGTCTGTTTCAGGAGGTAAACGTGCATGAGTGTCCTACAGCGGCTGCAGCCCTATCCTGGGTTACGTGTGTTGATTTCCGGCGGGGCTGCCGGCATCGGTGAAGTGTTGGCGGCGGCCTATCTGGAGGCGGGTGCCAAGGTGCATGTGTGTGATGTCAGCGAACCGGCCCTGGCGGCGTTTCGCGACAAGTACCCGGGCACTGTCGCCACCCGTGCCGACGTGAGCGATGCCACGCAGATCGAGGCGGTGTTCCAGGTGCAGCGCGAGCAATTCGGCGGGCTGGACGTGCTGGTCAACAACGCCGGGATTGCCGGGCCCACCGGCGGCATCGACGCCATCAGTGATGCCGAGTGGCAAGCCACGATCAATATCAACCTGACGGCGCAATACCGCTTTGCCCACCACGCGGTGCCGATGCTCAAGGAATCGTCCCACGGCCATCTGCTGCATATCGCCTCGGTCGCCGGGCGCCTCGGCTACGCCTGGCGCACGCCATATGCGGCGACCAAATGGGCCATCGTCGGCCTGATGAAATCCCTGGCCTCGGAGCTGGGCGAAAGCGACATCCGCGTCAACGCCTTGCTGCCCGGCATCGTTGAAGGCCCGCGCATGGACGGCGTGATCCGCGCCCGTGCCGAACAGGTCGGTGTGCCGGAAGCCGAGATGCGCCAGGAATACCTGAACAAGATCTCCCTCAAGCGCATGGTCACCGCCGAAGACGTCGCGGCCATGGCCTTGTTTCTCTGCTCGCCTGCCGCCCGCAATGTCACCGGCCAGGCGATCAGTGTCGACGGTAACGTCGAGTACCTGTAGGCCGCGTCAGCGTTAAGCCAGGGAAGAACACACAAGTTACACCCGGGATTTTTTTCATAAGAATAAAAGTCGGAGAATCGTCATGTCCAAAAATCGTCCTGTGATCATCACCTGCGCCGTCACCGGTGCCATCCATACGCCGTCGATGTCGCCGCATTTGCCGATCACCGCGCAGGAAATTGCCGACGCCGCCATCGGTGCCGCCGAAGCCGGCGCCGCCATTGTCCACCTGCATGCCCGTGATCCCATCGATGGCCGTCCCAGCCAGGACCCCGCGCTGTTCGCCGAATTCCTGCCGCACATCAAGGCCGCCAGCGACGTGGTGATCAATATCACCACCGGCGGCGCACCGACCATGGGCGTCGAAGAACGCCTGCAACCGGTGATGCAGTTCAAGCCGGAACTGGCCTCGCTGAACATGGGCTCGATGAACTTCGGCCTGTACGAAATGCTCAACCGCTTCACCGAGTTCAAGCATGACTGGGAGCGTCCGTACCTGGAAGAAAGCGACGACCGGATCTTTCGCAATACCTTCCGCGACATTACCCACATCCTCAATTCCTGCGCCGAGAACCGCACCCGTTTTGAAATCGAGTGCTACGACATCGGCCACCTGTACACCGCCGCCCATTTCCTGGAGCGCGGCCTGCTGAAACCACCGTTGTTTATCCAGTCGGTATTCGGTTTGCGCGGCGGCATCGGCGGGCACCCGGAAGACCTGGCCCATATGCGCCGCACCGCCGACCGCCTGTTTGGCGACGACTACGTGTGGTCGATCCTCGGCGCCGGCCGTGGGCAAATTCCGCTGGCCACCATGGGCCTGTCCATGGGCAGCAACGCCCGGGTCGGCCTGGAGGATTCGCTGTGGGATGGCCCGGGCAAACTGGCCGCGTCCAACGCCGACCAGGTACGGCGCATTCGCACAGTGATCGAAGCCCTCGGCCATCAGGTCGCCACGCCGGATGAAGCGCGGGAAATCCTCGGGCTCAAGGGGCGCGACCAAGTCAATTTCTAATTGATAAACCGGCCGCGTCATGGCGCGGCCATGCCCATCCCGCACAACAACAAAAAAGGGGATAACACCATGCGTATCGAAGTGCTTGTGGACGTGAAGACCACCCTGGGCGAAGGCCCGGTGTGGGACGTCGAACAACAACGGTTGTACTGGATCGACAGCGCCGACGGCCGGATCCTGCGCTGCACCGAGGATGGGCGCGAATTGCGCGCCTGGGATGTGGGCCAGAAAATCGGCTCCATGGCCCTGCGCCATAGCGGCGAGCAAGCCATCGTCGCCCTGCAAAACGGCGTGCACCTCCTCGACCTCAACAGCGGCGAACTGGCCCTGGTGATCGACCCGGAACCCGCACTGCCCAACAACCGCCTCAACGACGGCAAGGTCGACCGCCAGGGGCGCTTTGTCTTCGGCTCCATGGACACCCTCGAAGACAGCGCCAGCGCCAAACTCTACCGCCTCGACGCGGACCTGAGCCTGCACACCCTGGACGAAGGCATCATCGTGTCCAACGGTCCGTGCTGGAGCCCGGCGGGCGATACGTTCTACTTTTGCGACACTTGGTCCGGCGAGATCTGGGCCTATGACTACGACCCAGCCAGCGGCGCGGTGAGCAATCGACGCACCTTCGCCAAGGTCGATACCAGCGGCGGTGGCGCTGCCGACGGCTGCACCGTGGATGCCGAAGGCTGCCTGTGGCAGGCGCTGGTCTATGCCGGAAAACTGGTGCGCTACACGCCCGACGGCCAGGTCGACCGGATCATCCAGATGCCGGTGAAAAAGGTCACCAGCCTGACCTTTGGCGGGCCGAACCTGGACACCCTGTTTGTCACCTCCATGGCCAAGCCACCGTTGCCGCGTTTCCCGGCCGACGGTCAGCAGCGCGGGGCGCTTTTTGCGATCACCGGGCTGGGCGTGCAAGGAATAGCCGAGCGACGGTTCGCCAGCTAGCGCGTTTTTTTCAACAAGGCACTTTCCTTTCGCAACCTTGTGTCAGTGCGCGCCCTCGCGCGCCTGGAGAAACCCATGGCAACCTTGAAAAAAGCCTCGCTGCGCAGTATTCACCGGCACTCCTGGGTGTCGCTGCTGGTGTGCTGGATGATCTGGATCCTCAACGCCTACGACCGTGAGATCGTGCTGCGCCTGGGGCCGACCATCTCCAAGCATTTCGATTTGTCGGCCGACCAGTGGGGCACCATGGCCACGGTGATCATGCTGGCCCTGGCCCTGCTGGATATTCCCGGCTCGATGTGGAGTGACCGCTACGGCGGTGGCTGGAAACGTGCGCGGTTCCAGGTGCCGCTGGTGCTTGGCTACACGGCTATTTCGTTCCTCTCCGGGTTCAAGGCCCTGAGCGGCAACCTCGCGACCTTTATCGCGCTGCGGGTTGGCGTCAACCTCGGCGCAGGCTGGGGCGAGCCGGTGGGCGTGAGCAACACCGCCGAATGGTGGCCGGTGGAGCGTCGTGGTTTTGCCCTTGGCGCGCACCACACCGGTTACCCGATCGGCGCCATGCTCAGTGGCATCGTCGCCAGCTTTGTCATCAGCACCTTCGGTGAAGACAACTGGCGCTACGTGTTCTTCTTCGCGTTTGTGGTGGCGTTGCCGCTGATGATTTTCTGGGCGCGGTATTCCACCGCCGAACGCATCACCGCGCTGTACGTCGACATCGCCGCCAAGGGCATGACCCCGCCGGACAACGCACCGGCCAGCCAAGTGAAGGGCCACGCCTGGCGCACGTTTATCGCCACGTTGCGCAACCGCAATATCGCCCTGACGGCGGGTAATACGATGCTGACCCAAGTCGTGTACATGGGCGTCAACATCGTGCTGCCGGCCTACCTGTACAACATTGCCGGGCTGTCCCTGGCCGAGTCGGCGGGGATGAGCGTGGTGTTCACCTTGACCGGGATTCTCGGGCAACTGGTGTGGCCGTCGCTGTCGGACATCATTGGCCGGCGCGTCACCCTGATCATCTGCGGGGTGTGGATGGCCGCCAGTGTCGGTGCGTTCTACTTCGCCAACACCCTGACCCTGATCATCGTCGTGCAACTGCTGTTCGGCCTGGTGGCCAACGCGGTGTGGCCGATCTACTACGCGGTGGCCTGCGACTCGGCCGAGCCGTCGGCGACCTCCACCGCCAACGGCATCATCACCACCGCGATGTTTATCGGTGGCGGCCTGGCGCCGGTGCTGATGGGCAGCCTGATTGCCATGGGCGGCGGCTGGACCACCTTGCACGGCTACACGGTGTGCTTCTTCGTGATGGCCGGCTGTGCCCTGGGCGGGGCGCTGCTGCAACTGTTTTCCCATCGCCCGCCGGCGCTGGTTGCGCAACTCGAACCCTAGAACAACACCGATGCGTCCCCCAGCCGTTGCGCTGGCGGGGCGCCAAGAGGAATTGCCCGATGAAGACTGCCAACACCGCCCGTGAACCACGGGAGTTGAACAAACTGATGTTCGTCAAGCTGATGCCCTTGCTGATCATCGCCTACGTGCTGAGCTTCCTGGACCGCACCAACATCGCCTTGGCCAAGCACCACCTGGACGTTGACCTGGGGATTTCAGCAGCGGCCTATGGCCTGGGCGCCGGGCTGTTTTTCCTGACCTATGCGCTGTCGGAAATCCCCAGCAACCTGATCATGCACAAGGTCGGCGCGCGGTTCTGGATAGCCCGGATCATGGTGACCTGGGGCCTGATTTCGGCGGCCATGGCGTTCGTCCAGGGTGAGACCTCGTTCTATATCCTGCGCCTGCTGCTGGGCATTGCCGAAGCCGGCCTGTTTCCCGGGGTGATGCTGTACCTCACCTACTGGTTCAACCGCGAGCAACGGGCGCGGGCTACCGGGTATTTCCTGCTCGGCGTGTGTTTTGCCAACATCATCGGTGGCCCGGTGGGCGCGGCGTTGATGCGCATGGACGGGCTGCTCGGCTGGCACGGCTGGCAGTGGATGTTCCTGCTCGAAGGGCTGCCGGCAGTCGCGTTTGCCTGGGTGGTGTGGTGCAAGTTGCCGGACCGTCCGAGCAAGGCGCCATGGCTCTCGGCCGCAGAGGCGCGCGGGATTGAACAGCGCATCGCGATGGAGACCGAAGAGGGCGCAGGCGAGGGCGGGCATTCCCTGAAGAACTGGCTGACACCGCAGATCCTGCTGGCGATCTTTGTGTATTTTTGCCATCAGATCACCATCTACACCGTGATCTTTTTCCTGCCGAGCATCATCAGCAAATACGGTGAATTGAGCACCATGAGCGTCGGCTTGCTGACCTCATTGCCGTGGATTGCCGCAGCGGCCGGCGCTGTGTTGCTGCCGCGCTTTGCGACCACGCCCACCCGTGCCCGGCGGCTGTTGATTACCGGTTTGCTGACCATGGCGTTGGGGCTGGGGATTGCCTCGGTGTCGGGGCCGGTGTTCAGCCTGCTGGGCTTTTGTCTGTCGGCGGTGATGTTCTTTGTGGTGCAGTCGATCATCTTTCTCTACCCGGCCTCGCGCCTCAAGGGCGTGGCGCTGGCGGGCGGGTTGGGCTTCGTCAATGCCTGCGGATTGCTCGGCGGGTTTGTCGGGCCGTCGGTGATGGGCGCGATCGAGATGAGCACCGGCAATGCCACGAATGGCTTGAAAGTGATTGCCGTGGTGCTGGTGGTGGCCGCGTTGGCCGCCTTGCGTTTGCGTCAGGGGCAGGAGCAGGAGCCCGGTCACACCAGCAACGAGGTAGGAAACCCCGAAGCCAGCACCAGGTAAGCCACGACTGCCGCCAGGCACAAACCGACAAATACCCGTAACAGTGTCCTGGCGGTGGGATGAGCGATGAATTTGATGGCCCAGAGCAAAATCCCGGCAACCAGGACGCTCAAGGCAGAAATGACCAGCACGATGGTGTTCTCGCAAGCCTTGGAAGCTGCTTTATAGTCCCAAAGGCCCGTGTTGAACAGTGTGCGCATAGACGCAGGGCCCCGGGTGTTTCTAAACTGCGACTTATCCAGGGCAGTGGGGCGGTCGCCGATGAATCGCAATGAGTTACGCAAGGCCGACATCAATTTGATGGTGGTCTTTGAAACCTTGATGCTCGAACGCAACGTGACCCGGGTGGCGGAGAAGCTGTTTCTCGGGCAACCCACCATCAGTTCGGCCCTCAACCGCCTGCGTACGTTGTTCAATGACCCGCTGTTCATTCGTGTCGGCCATCGGATGGAACCTACCGCGCGGGCCGAGGAAATCATCAAGCACCTGTCGCCGGCCCTCGACTCCTTGTCGTCGGCCCTGAGCCTGACCCACGATTTCGACCCGTCCATCAGCACCATGACCTTTCGCATCGGCCTGTCCGATGACGTCGAGTTCGGCCTGCTGCCGCCGCTGCTGCGCGCCTTGCGCCAGGAAGCGCCGCAGGTGGTGTTCGTGGTGCAGCATGTGGATTACTGGCGCATCCCGGACCTGCTGGGTTCCGGGGATATCACCGTCGGCATCACCCAGACCCGCGGCCTGCCGGCCAATGCCAAGCGCAAATTATTGCGGCATATCCGCCCGTGCCTGCTGCGGGCGGACGCCTCGGACAAACCCCTGACCCTCGACGAATATTGCGCGCGGCCCCATGTGCTGGTGTCCCACACCGCCAACGTGTCCGGGTTTGCCGATGAGTGGCTGGCGGAAATCGGTCGCAAGCGCCACGTGGTGCTCTCGGTGCCGCAATACAGCGCATTGCCGGCGCTGCTCGCCGGCACCGACATGATCGCCAGCCTGCCGGATTACACCGCCCAGGCCATGGCCGCCGGGGGCAATCTGTTCTGTGAACCGTTCCCGTTCGAAACCCCGACCCTGGACTTGTCGATGGTCTGGCTCAGCCACGTTGACACCGATCCGGCGGAGCGCTGGATGCGTTCGCGGCTGGAGGCGTTCATGAGCGAGCGGGACATGCTGCCGGTGGTCGCACCCAAATCTTGAGATAAAACCTTCAGGGAGATCCAGGCATGGCCCTATCCCGTTCCTTGCTGCGTGGGCGCGGCAGTCATGACAGCGGCAAGGTTGGCATGGTCGAGCTGTTTTTCGACCTGGTGTTCGTGTTTGCCGTGACCCAGTTGTCCCATTCGCTGCTCGCCCACTTGTCCATCGGCGGTGCCGTGCAGGTGGCGTTGATGATGGTCGCGGTGTGGTGGGTGTGGATCTTCACTTCGTGGGTCACCAATTGGCTGGACCCGGAAAAAATCCCGATCCGCATCGGCCTGTTCGGCTTGATGGTGGCGGGCCTGTTGCTGTCCTCGTCGATCCCCAAGGCGTTTACCGATCGCGGGCTGTTGTTCGCCGGCGCCTATGTGTTCATGCAGGTAGGACGCACGCTGTTTGCGTTGTGGGCGGTGCGCGGCGAGTCGCTGAACATGACCCGCAATTTCCAGCGGATCCTGGCGTGGATGCTGTTTTCCGGGGTGTTCTGGATCACCGGTGCGCTGCTCGAAGGCGAGCAGCGCCTGGCCTTCTGGGCCCTGGCGCTGTTGATCGAGTTGATTTCCCCGTCGGTGTATTTCTGGGTGCCCGGGCTTGGGCCCTCGACGCTTGCGGACTGGAATGTGGAAGGCAACCACATGGCCGAACGCTGCGGCCTGTTTGTGATCATCGCCCTCGGTGAGTCGTTGCTGGTGACCGGCGCGACCTTCGCCGAACTGCCCTGGAGCGTGGACGGGCTGGCGGCATTCCTGGTGGCAGTGGTGGGCAGCATCGCCCTGTGGTGGATCTATTTCGACAGCGGCGCCGAGCGCGCCCACCATCGCATTGCCAGCTCTGCCGACCCGGGCCGTCAGGCGCGGATCGCCTACACCTACCTGCATGTATTGATCGTCGCCGGGATTATCGTCAGCGCCGTGGCCGACGAACTGGTGCTGGTGCATCCGGGGCATGCCAGCCAGGCGGGCGTGGTGGCGATCATCGCCGGCCCGTGGTTGTTCCTGCTGGGCAGTGCGCTGTTCAAGTGGGTGATGAGCGACCGGCCGTTGCCACCGTTTTCGCACCTGGGCGGCTTGCTGATGCTGCTGGTATTGCTGCCGCTGGGATTGCAGCAGGTGTTTTCGGCGTTGGTACTGGGGGCGTTGACGTCGGCGGTGTTGGTGATCGTGGCGATCTGGGAAAATCGCTCGCTGCACAGCCTGACCGAAGTTTCACACTGAAAGCGGTCTGATTCCGCCCGGCCCCGTGCTATATGTATGACTCTTTTCCTACAACAAGCTCGGAGCCTTCATGCCGCATCTGCATCTGGAATACACCGCCAACCTCACAGAGCTGGCCGTTGAGAAAACCTTGTTGCGGCTCAACAACGTGCTGATGGCGTCCGGGCAGTTCGGTTCCGAGTTCGATATCAAAAGCCGCGCGCTGAAGGTGGAGACATTCCAGGTTGGCACGTCCATCAGCCCGCGCGCTTTTATCGCGGTGAAGCTGTCGCTGCTCAGCGGGCGTTCACCGCAGGTCAAGAAGCAATTGTCGGAAAGCCTGTTGGCGGCGCTGCAGGACCTGGGCGATTGGCCTGCAGACCTGCAGGTGCAGCTCAGTGTCTTGCTGGTCGATATGGATCGCGAGTCCTACAGCAAAGTCACCATCGGCTGACGGGCAATACTCTGAGGCGAGGGAGCTTGCTCCCGCTGGACCGGGCTGGCGCTCCAGTGCGAAGCGCTCCCAAAATTCTTGGGGCCGCTACGCAGCCCAGCGGGAGCAAGCTCCCTCGCCACAGGGGGTCATAATAATCCCTGATCCGCACACACCTTCACCACCTGCTCCCTGAACCACGTGTTGGCGCTGTCCTGCGCGCTGTGTTCATTCCACTGCATATCCAGGGTAAACCCCGGCAAACCGTTCGGCGCTTCGCAATGGCCGAACACGGTCGTGTCTGCCAGCAGCTTCAGCACTCGACGGGGCAAGGTGACGATAAAGTCAGTGCCGGTGATCATCTTCAGCGCCGCGCTGTAGCTGTTGGCGCGGGCGATCACCTGGCGCTTGTGGGACTGGCGCGCCAGCCAGCCGTCGATCATGTTGGTGTCGGAACTCCAGGGCGTGGGGAACACATGGCGCCGGGCGACGAAGGATTGCAGGCTGAACGCCGGTTCCCGGGGCGCCGAGTGTTTGTCGAACACGCACACCAGGTCGTCCTCCAGCAGCATCTGGGTCTTGATGTCCTTGTGCTCGCGATGAAAGTGCGGCCCGAAGCAAATCACCAGGTCCAGACGCCCGTCGCGCAAGGCGTCGGCCGGGACCTCGGTTTCGAGCTTCTGCACGTTGACGATCACCGGCAGATCGGCGCGGTCGAAGTTTTTCAGCAGGCGCGGCAGGATCAACTGTTCGAAGTATTCGGGGGCGCAGACGTTGAAGGTCACAGCCTTCTGGGTGGGGTCGAACGTTTGGCTGCCGGCATGGCACAGGTTGATGCTTTCGAGGATTTTCTGCACATGCCCGTACATGGTGGCGGCTTTGTACGTAGGACGCATGCCCGCCCGGGTGTTGATAAACAACTCGTCTTCGAAGCTGGTGCGCAGCTTCTTCAGGCTGTAGCTCACGGTGGACTGGCTGACGAACAGGGTTTCGGAAACCTCGGTGACGCTGCTTTGGTCGTAAACAGCGACAAACACCATCAGGTCCTGCATATCGAGCTTTCTAAGCAAGTTGCTGTTTAGCATCCGTTCCGTCCGCAAGCGCTTTGTACCGAACTCGGTACAAGACAATACAAAATGTTAACGGAACGCTCGTACCAATAGAAAGCTCTGTCGGACCTTTCTCTGTTTGAGGTGGGACAAATAATGTTTACAACACGACCTCAGCGAATATGCCGCGCGTAATGCCGGGGATCGAAGCGCAGTACGATCAGCAGCATCACCACCACCACGGCCGTCAGTGACCACCAGGCCCACTCGAAGCTGCCCAGTTGGTCGCGGATCATCCCGGCAATCAGCGGCGACAAACCGGCGATCAGGTAGCCGATGCCCTGCACAAAGGCCGTCAGGCCACCGGCGCGGCGCGGGTTGTCGAGGTGGTCGAGGGACAGGATCAGGCTCATCGGAAACAAGCCGCCAATCCCCAGGCCGAGCAAACACGGCCACAGCAGGCTCAGGTATTGCGGGCTCAGGATCAGGCCGCAGAAGCCGGCGATGATCAGCACCAGCAGCACCGCTACCACACCCCGCTTGTCCCTCCGGCGGTTGGCGATGGCCGGGGTAATCAGGCCGGAGACCACTTCCATGGCCGTCAAAAAGCCCAGCAACAGGCCGGCGTTCTGTTCACTCCAGCCTTGTTCCACGTAGTACGGCGCCAGCCAGGCCAGCACGCAGGTGTAGGACGCGGTACCGAGGCCGAAGAAAATCGCCAGCAACCAGGCCCGGCGATTGCCGAAGAATGACGCCTGCGGGCCTGCGCCGGCTTGCGGCAGCGGCGGCAGCACCGAGCGTTGGGCGTACCAGAACACCAGCGCCAATACCGCGAGAACCGCCCAGATGGCCAGGCCGATGCGCCAGCTGCCGGTTTGCACCTGGATAAACGGCGAGAACGAAGCGGCGAGGGCCGCGCCGCCCATGATCGCGGTGACGTACAGGCCCATGAACAGGGAAACGTTGTCGCTGAAGCGCGACTTGATCAAGGCGGGCATCAACGCCTGGATCATCGCGATGCCTACGCCGGCGGCGATGGCGCTGAGGATCAGCTCAACCGCCGAGTCCAGGAACAACCGGGAGACGGTGGCCAGGCCGATCACCACCAGCGACAGCACAATGCTGCGATGCTCGCCGAAGCGTTTGGCCACGCCCATGCCAAAAAACATCGCCAGGCCCATGGCCATGACGGGCAGCATGGTCAGCAGGGAGGCCGTGCTGAAACTCAGGGCCACATCGGCGCGAATCGACGACAACAACGGGCCGACGGCGGCCATCGACGGGCGCAGGTTGAGGGCAACCAGCACAACGCTGATCATCAGCCAAACGGCGGTGGCGGGTTTTGCGCGGACGTTTTCCATGGGCGAGCCTTGAACTGACAAGGGCAGTATTAGGCCGGGCGTGGGGGAGGGCGGCAAATGAGAAAGTCGTTGGGGCTATTGAAAAAATGCATCTGCTGACACGGCACAAATCAACAGGTAGGAGCTGGCTTGCCTGCGATAGCGGTGGCTCAGGCAACACATCTGTGTCTGATAGACCGCAATCGCAGGCAAGCCAGCTCCCACAGGGAACAGTGGTGCTCTTGAGTGTTTCTACACCGCCCGGATCACATGCTTGATCTCCTGAAACGCCTGCAACCCCCACGGCCCCAGTTCCCGGCCAATACTGCTCTGCTTGTAACCACCCCACGCCGTTTGCGGGAAGATCACCTGCGGCGCGTTGATCCACACCAAACCCACCTGCAAAGCATTGGCCACACGCTCAGCCGCTTCCAGGTTGCTGCTCAGCACGCTCGCGACCAGGCCAAACTCACTGTCATTGGCCAGCGCCACCGCCTCGGCCTCACTGGCAAAACTGCGCACGCACAGCACCGGGCCGAAGATCTCCTCGTTCCACAACGCGCTGTCCAACGGCACTTCAGTGAAGACCGTCGGGCGAATGAAATACCCATGAGGCAAATCCGCCGGGCGCCCGCCGCCACACAGCAGCTTCGCGCCGGCTTGCACGCCACGTTCGATATGCCCCAGCACCCGCTGGTACTGCGCACGGTTGACCAATGCGCCCATTTCCACGTCTTCGGCAAACGGGTCCGCCACGCGAATGCTCTCGGCCCTGGCCTGCAAGCGGGTGAGAAACTCGTCCGCCAGTTCGTCGGCCACCAACACCCGGCTGGTGGCGGAACACATCTGCCCGGCGTTGAAGAAACCACCGCCGCAGGCCAGTTCCACGGCCAGGTCGAGGTCGGCGTCCGCCAGCACCAGCAACGCGGATTTGCCGCCCAGTTCCAGGCTCACACCCTTCACCGTTTCGGCGGCGCGCTGCATCACCTGCACGCCCACGGCATTGCTGCCGGTGAAGGAAATTTTCGCGATCCGTGGGTCAGCCGCCATCGGCGCGCCCACCGCCAGGCCAGTGCCGCAGACCAGGTTGAACACACCGGCAGGCAAGCCCACCGAGGCGATGATCCGGGCCAGTTCCAGCTCTGCCAGCGGCGTCACTTCCGAAGGCTTGAGCACCACGCAGCAACCGGCCGCCAGCGCGGGGGCGAGTTTCCAGGCGGTGGTCACCATCGGGAAATTCCACGGCACAATCAGGCCGACCACGCCGCAGGCTTCACGGCGTACACGGGCGCTGAAATCCTCAGTGGGCAGTACCACCGGACGGTCCTGGCTGGCGTCCATTTCGTCGGCCAGGTTCGCGTAATAGGCAAAGGTGGCGATCACGTCATCCACATCGATGCCGGCTTCAAACAGCGGCTTGCCGTTGTTGCTCGATTGCAGTTGCATCAGGTGTTCACGCTCTGCGCTCACACCCTCGGCGATCTTGCGCAACAGCGCGGCGCGGTCGCGGCCGGTGCTTTTCGACCAGTCCGGGAAGGCCGCGCTGGCGGCGCCGATGGCCTCAGTCACCGCGCCTGCATCACCCACGCTCACTTGGGCCAGGGTGGCCTCGGTGGCCGGGTTGATCACGTCCAGCACGTCATGGCCGGCACGCCACGCGCCATTGATAAACAGCCCATTCAATACCGCGCTCATACCGCCACCTCCTTCATCCAAAGCCCCTGGTCGATTTCAATCAGCGTCGGGCCCTGGCGATCAGTGGCGGCACGCAAGGCGCTGCGTAATTCCTCAACACCCTGGATGCGCTGGGCAGCAGCGCCGAGGGCCTTGGCCACGCCGATAAAGTCCGGGGTGTAGATGTCCACGCCCACCGGTTCGATGGCGCGGTTGACCATGTATTTCTTGATCTCCTCATAGCCCTGGTTATTCCACAGCAGCACGATCACCGGCGTGCGCGCTTCCACGGCGCTGGCCAGTTCCGGCAGGGTGAATTGCAGGCCGCCGTCGCCGATCAGGCACACCACCGGCGCACCGTTGCCGCGCCCCAGCCACGCACCGATGGCCGCCGGCAAGGCGTAGCCGAGGGTGCCGTAGCCGGTGGAGGAGTTGAACCAGCGGCGCGGTTGGTCGAGGTTCAGGGTCAGGTTGCCGGTGTACACCGGTTGGGTGGAGTCGCCCACCAGTACGGCGTCGGGCAGTTCGTCCAGGACGGTGTTGAGGAACAGGGTTTGCGCGCGGGTGGCGGCGTCCCAGGTGGGTTCCAGTTCGCTCCACAGGCGGGCGACGCGGTGGGCGCCCCAGTTGCTGTCGCGGGCGGCCAGGGGTTTGTTGCCCAGCTCGGCAAGCAGTGCCTGCGCAGCGATTTGCGCGTCGGCTACCAGCGCGACTTGCGGCGGGTAATTGCGCACGGTCTGGTCGGAATCGATGTCGATGCGCAGCAGGGCGCCGGGAATGTCGAAGCCGCCGGCGAAGGTTACGTCGTAGTCGGTTTCCGCCAGCTCGGTGCCGATCGCCAGCACCACGTCTGCCTCGGCCACCAGCGCGCGGGTGGCGACCAGGGTTTGGGTCGAGCCGATCAGCAACGGGTGGTTGGCGGCCAGCATGCCCTTGGCATTGATGGTCAGCGCCACCGGAGCGCCGAGGGCTTCGGCCAGTTGCGTCAACTCGGGTGCTGCGTCGATGGCGCCACCACCGGCGAGAATCAGCGGGCGTTTTGCCGCCGCCAGCAACTGGCTCATCTGCTTGACCGCCGACGGCGCAGCGCCAGCGCGGGAAACGCTGACCGGTTCGCTGCCGAGCAACGCGTCGGCGTTTTCCACCAGCACGTCCAGCGGGATTTCGATGTGCACCGGGCGCGGTCGTCCGGCCTGGAACAGCGCAAATGCCCGGGCCAGTACACCGGGCAACTCGGCCGCCGACATCAAGGTATGGGAGAACGCCGCCACGCCCGCGATCATCGCGTTCTGGTTCGGCAGCTCGTGCAGCTTGCCGCGCCCGCCGCCCAGCTGGCTGCGGGACTGCACGCTGGAGATCACCAGCATCGGGATCGAGTCGGCGTAGGCCTGGCCCATGGCGGTGGTGATGTTGGTCATGCCGGGGCCGGTGATGATGAAGCACACGCCGGGCTTGCCGCTGGTGCGCGCATAGCCGTCGGCCATGAAACCGGCGCCCTGTTCGTGGCGCGGGGTGACGTGGCGGATGCTCGAGCGCGCCAGGCCCCGGTAGAGTTCCACGGTGTGCACGCCGGGGATGCCAAACACCTGGTCCACGCCGTAGCCTTCCAGCAGGTTGACCAATACTTCGCCGCAGGTCGCCATTGTCGTCGCTCTTATTGTTGATAAAGGCCCGTATTGGAACGGCTGGCCCGTAGCGGCAACAATCGATAAAAAGTCATACTAGCCATGTCCTCTCGTCATGGCTGCGCCCTTATGAAACGTCTTCCGCCGCTGCCGGCCCTGCACACCTTTTGGGTCACGGCCCAGTGCAGCAACTTCACCCGAGCCGCCGAGCAATTGCACATCACCCAGGGCGCGGTGAGTCGGCAGATCGCCGGGCTGGAAAGTCATCTGGGCTATGCGCTGTTCCAGCGCCAGGCTCGTGGCTTGAGCCTCACCGAAGAGGGCCGCGAATGGTCACTGCGGGCGCAGCAGGTGTTCGGCCTGATCGGCGAGGCGGTGGAGCAGATCGGCACCCGCCGCGAGACCTTGCAGCTCAAGGCCTCCACCTGCGTGATGCGCTGGCTGTTGCCGCGCCTGATGCAGTGGCAGCAGGAACGCCCGGATGTGCCGGTGGAGTTGACCACCACCGTGGCCTACACGGTCGACTTTCGCCGCGAGCAGTTCGATGCCGCGGTGATCTACGCGCCGATTGCCGAGCAGTCGGCCCAGGCCCGGCATCTGTTCGATGAGCGCCTGACACCGGTGTGCGCGCCGGCCTTGCTCGGTGGCTTGCACACGCCCGCCGATTTGCAGCAACAGGTGTTGTTGCACCCTACGCGGGATGAGCGGGATTGGGCGTTGTGGTTGAAAGCGGCGAATACACGCTTGAGCAATCTGGCCCAGGGGCATCATTTTGAAACCCTGGACCTGGCGATGACGGTTGCGTCCCAAGGCTCGGGCGTGGCAATTGGTGACAGCGCGCTGATTGGCGAGGACCTGAAGGCGGGGCGGTTGGCCACGCCGTTTGAACTACGGGTGCCGACGGGGATGGGGTATTACCTGGTGTACCCGCCGGGCACTGAGCCCTCGGCGGGGTTGGAGCAGCTTATGGACTGGCTGGTGAGCCAGGCACAGTCGCCGTCACAATGAAGATCAAAATGTGGGAGCGGGCTTGCTCGCGAAGGCGCCGGGTCAGCCAATACATCTGTTGACTGACACACCGCATTCGCGAGCAAGCCCGCTCCCACATTTTTAGTGCGCGTCAGCCTTAGTAGCCGACGGTAAACCGCTGGCGTGAATGCTTCGGTGTTTCCACTTCATCAATCAGCGCAATCGCAAAGTCGGCAAAACTGATCCAGCTGCGGCCTTCACTGCTCACCAGCAATTCATCCTGGCCCAGGCGGAATGTGCCGGTGCGCGCGGTCTCGACGAACTCCGCCGAAGGCGACAGGAAGGTCCAGTCCAGGTCTTTTTCCTGGCGCAGGGTATCGAGGAAAACACTGCCGGCGCTGGCTTCGGCTTTGTATTCCTCGGGGAAGCCCGTGCTGTCGATCACCCGGCTGCCGTCCGGCAACAACAGCGAACCGGCACCGCCGACCACCAGCAGGCGCTTCACGCCGGCTTTTTTCACCGGGTTGATCACCGCTTCCGCAGGCAGGGTGGCGAAGTGCGCCGCGCTGATCACCACGTCGTTGCCGCGGATGGCCTGTTCCAGCGCCTGGGCATCCAGTGCATCCACTTGCTTGGCGATGACCCCAGGGCGCACGCCAATCTTGTCGGTATTGCGAGCGATGGCCGTGACGGTGTGCCCGCGACGCAACGCTTCTTCCAGCAGTTGGCTACCGGCACGACCGGTGGCACCAATGATTGCGATCTTGCTCATGACGTTCTCCAGTACGGTTAAGGGTTGAATCAACTCACCACTGCATTTCGCCCTTGGCGACTTTGGCGCCCAGTTCCAGGGTGCTCTCGTCACCCAGGTTCGGGTAACGCTTTTGCATCGCCGCAATCAGGGCGGCGGAGTCCTTGGCCTTGGCGGTTTCTTCGTCAAAGGCCTTGATGTAGTCGGCGGTGAACGCCACGGATTTGAGCGACGGCGTGCCCAGGTAGTGACCCGGAATCACCGTGCGCGGTTTCAAGTCCTGGATACGTTGCAGGGTGGCCAGCCAATCGGTGTGGGACTTCGCGGTCTGCGTATCGGCCATCCACACATGAATGTTTTCCGCGACGACTACACCACCGACCACCGCCTTGATCGACGGGATCCACACAAAGGTGCGGTCCGGTTGTGCGCCGTCGAGGCCGATCACCTCCAACTGCTTGCCTTCGAGGGTCAGGCTGTGGCCCTCAAGCACCTGGGGAATGACGGCTTTGCCAGGCTTGTCCGCGTCCAGTTTCGGGCCCCAGAACGCCAGTTTGTGTTCAACGGTGGCCTTGATATGGTCCACCACCGGCTGCGGTGCCAGGACTTTGGCCTGGGGGAAGGCGGCGGTCAGGGTATCGAGGCCGAAGTAGTAGTCCGGGTCGCCGTGGCTGATGTAGATGGTAGTCAGGCGCTTGCCGCTGGCGCGGATTTTTTGCACCAGTTGCTCGGCCTGGGTCTTGCCGAATTGGGCGTCCACCAGGATCGCATCTTTGTCGCCGCTGACCAGTACCGAGGTGACCGGCATCATCGCGGTTTCGCCCGGGTTGTAGGCGTCCAGGGTCAGGTCGGCCGCCATGGCGTGCGCGGCGAAGGCCAGGGAGGCGGCGGCCAGTGCCACGCGCTTGAGCGGGGAGAATCCAAACATGTGCAGCTCCAGTCATCGGTAAGGTGTGGACAGAGCTTAGTTGCACCAAACGCTACAAAAAATGCGATGCTTGGACATAGTTTGTTTCTAAAAGCGGGCAAATCATGGATCGTCTTCAAGCAATGCGGGTGTTTGTCGCGGTGGTGGACTTGGGCAGCCAGTCGGCGGCAGCCGACCATCTGGACCTGTCGCGCCCGGTGGTGTCGCGCTACCTGGCGGAGCTGGAAGACTGGGTCGGCGCGCGCCTGATGCACCGCACCACCCGCAAGCTCAGCCTGACCGCCGCCGGCAGCGAAACCCTGCCCCGTTGCCGGCAGATGCTGGAGTTGTGCAGCGACATGCAGGCCGCCGTCAGCGAACCCGACGAAGCGCCTCGCGGCCTGCTGCGCCTGAGTGTCAGCACCTCGTTCGGCCAGGCACAGCTGGCCGATGCCATGGCCGAATACGTCAAGCGCTACCCGCTGGTCAACATCGATATGCAGATGCTTGATCGCACGGTGAACCTGGTGGATGAGCGCATCGACCTGGCGATCCGCACCAGCTTCGAACTGGACCCCAACCTGATCGCCCGCCGCCTCACGCTGTGCCGCTCGGTGATCTGCGCATCGCCCGCTTACCTGCTGGAGCATCCGCAACCGCGGCAGGTACAGGACCTGGCACGGCACAATTGCCTGACCCACTCCTACTTCGGCAAAAGCCTGTGGCACTTCATGGAAAACGGCGAGCCGGTGTCGGTGCCGGTGCAGGGCAATATCAGCGCCAACGAGGCCAGTACCTTATTGCGGGTGACGCTGGCGGGAGCAGGGGTGTCGCGGCTGCCGAGTTATCAGGCGGGCGACTACATCCGCAGCGGCGAGTTGATCCGCTTGTTGCCCGAGGCCGAGCCGCAGCAGATGAACATCTACGCGGTGTACGCCTCGCGCAAGCATATGCCGGCGGCGCTGCGCAGCCTGCTGGATTTCCTGGTATTGAGGTTTCCGGAAGAGCCGGTGTGGGACGTCGGTCTCTAAGCCGACATAAACAGGTTGAATGTCGCCCGATAATGGCGACTTGCCCCAGCTGACCTATGCTTATCAAAGCACCTTCTTGATCGGATCAGAGGTCAGCATCATGTCGATCAAAACAAGAAAGTACCTGATGATTTTCACCCTGTGCGCCGCCGCCACCGCGCTCTATGGCACTGCCGCCTACCGCGTCGAACAGACCCGCATGCAGCCGGGGTTCGCCTCCAGCTGCAATCACGGTCAATGCGTTGGCCACATGGCTGCCTTCAGTTCGCTTCGCTAGCGTCCTGGTCGGCTTTCAACTGCTCCCGAAACGCCTTCGGGGAGAACCCGACGCGTCGGCGAAACAGCCGTGAGAAGTTGGTCGGGTCGGAAAAGCCCAAAACCTCCGACATTTCATTGATGGTCATGCTGGTGTAGGTCAGCAGGCGCTTGGCTTCCAGCAACTGGCGGTCGTGCATGATCTGCAACGCGGGCTGCCCGCCCAACTCCCGACACGTCCCGTTCAGGTGTGAGACCGAGATCCCGAGCTTGTGGGCCAGGTCTTCGATTTTCGGGTGCTCGCGATAATGTTGCTCTACCAGCTGGGTGAACCGGCGGAAGTATTCGCGGCCCCGCGGTGCCCGTGGATGGCGACGCTGGATGGCCTGGCGGCTGATCCACACCAGCAGTACGCTGACCAGGGCGTGCATCATCATGTCTCGCGCCGGTTGGTCGCTGGCGTACTCCTCCTGCAGGCGCGCAAACAGGCTGTTGAGGTAGTCACTGTCGTTGCCGGCAGGGTAGCTGCCCAGGGCATTCAGGCCATCCAGCGCCGCGCCCAGTTGCCCCTGCAGGTGCGCCATCAGCGGCGCGGCCAGGGTGACCACAAACCCCTCGACGTCTTCGGAAAAGCGAAAGCCATGCACGCATAACGGCGGCAGCACCTGCAGCGTCGATTCATTCAGGGTGCTGCGCTGCCCCTCAATCTCCAGTTGTGCCTGGCCTTTGTGCACGTAAAGCAACTGGCACAGGTCCGCATGCCGGTGGGGCTGGATTTCCCACTGGTACTCACGGCTGCGCCGGGAGATGGTTTCACAGTGCAACAAATCCGGGGTCGGCCATTGCTGGCTCTCACCGTAGAGTTTGAACACTGGAATCGCGGCACTGGCAGTTTTGGTCATGGCTTCATCCGATACTTCGGGATAGTTGTGCGGTAATCGCCCCAATTGGCGAAAAGCGCAGCTTTGGGCTCAGTTTTCACCTTCTTATGCCGGGCACTCAAGTGAAAAATGCCAGCAACACCTTCAATGACAACTCTTTCACCGGATACGTTCGGGTGAAGCTTGCGGGCCATAAAAATAATGAAAACGCTGAAAACCCAAGTCGCCATCATCGGCGCCGGTCCCTCGGGGCTGCTGCTCGGTCAACTGTTGCACAACGCCGGGATCGAAACCCTGATTCTTGAGCGCCAGACGCCGGATTACGTGCAAGGGCGCATCCGTGCCGGGGTGCTGGAACAAGGCATGGTCGACCTGCTGCGCCAGGCCGGCGTGAGTGCGCGGATGGATGCCGAAGGCCTGGTGCATGAGGGCTTTGAGCTGGCGCTGAATGGGCAACTGACCCATATCGACCTCAAGACGCTGACCGGCGGCAAGACGGTGATGATCTACGGGCAAACCGAAGTCACCCGCGACCTGATGGCCGCGCGCCAGGCCAGCGGCGCGACAACGTTGTATGAAGCCGGCAACGTGCAGCCCCATGATCTGAAAAGCCCGGAGCCGTGGCTGAGCTTCGAACATAAAGGCGAGCATTACCGGCTGGACTGCGACTACATCGCTGGCTGCGATGGATTTCACGGTGTGGCGCGTCAGTCGATTCCCACCGAGGCATTGAAAGTCTTTGAACGGGTCTATCCGTTTGGCTGGCTGGGCATCCTCGCCGACACCCCGCCGATCCACGATGAACTGGTGTACGCCAAGCACGAACGCGGTTTTGCCCTGTGCAGCATGCGTTCACCGACCCGCAGCCGTTATTACCTGCAGGTGCCGGCCGATGAGTCGGTGGACGACTGGTCCGATGCACGCTTTTGGGATGAACTGAAAACCCGCTTGCCCAGCTCACTCACCGAGCAACTGGTGACCGGCCCGTCCATCGAAAAGAGCATCGCGCCACTGCGCAGTTTTGTGGTGGAGCCGATGCAGTACGGCCGCCTGTTCCTGCTCGGCGACGCCGCCCACATTGTGCCGCCCACCGGCGCCAAGGGTTTGAACCTGGCGGCCAGCGATGTCAGCACCTTGTTCAATATCCTGCTCAAGGTGTACCGCGAGGGCCGAGTGGAATTGCTGGAGAAGTACTCGCAGATTTGCCTGCGGCGGATCTGGAAGGCCGAACGGTTTTCCTGGTGGATGACCTCGATGCTGCATCAGTTTCCTGAGGCAGACGGCTTCAGCCAGCGCATTGCACAGAGCGAATTGGAGTATTTCGTGGACTCAGAAGCCGGTCGTAAAACCATTGCAGAAAATTACGTCGGACTTCCTTACGAGGCTATCGAATAGTCAGCTATCTAGTACACTGACGAGCATTCCCGTGGGCCTTCTTTTCCCGCGGGCCCTTGCTCGCAGGTTCTGCCGTGACCAACCTCAATCAGCCCGCCACACCCGCCGTGCGCAGTGTCCTTGTCGCCTTGATGATGGCGATCTTTCTCGGGGCTTTGGACCAGACCATCGTCGCCGTCTCCATGCCGGCGATTTCCGCCCAGTTCCATGACGTCAACCTGCTGGCCTGGGTGATCTCCGGCTACATGGTGGCAATGACCGTGGCCGTGCCGATCTACGGCAAGCTCGGCGACCTGTACGGGCGCCGGCCAATGATGCTGATCGGCATGGGGCTGTTCACCCTCGCGTCACTGTTCTGCGGCATGGCCCAGAGCATGGAGCAACTGGTGCTGGCGCGGATCCTCCAGGGCATCGGTGCTGGCGGGATGATTTCGGTCAGCCAGGCGATTATCGGCGACATTATTCCGCCCCGTGAGCGCGGGCGCTACCAGGGTTACTTCAGCAGCATGTACGCGGTGGCGAGCGTGGCCGGCCCGGTGTTGGGCGGCTACATGACCGAGTACCTGTCGTGGCGCTGGGTGTTCCTGATCAACCTGCCGCTGGGCGCGGGCGCCTGGTGGGTGGCCCATCGCACGCTGGTGGGGCTGCCGGTGCCGCAACGCAAGCCGGTGATCGACTACCTCGGCACCTTGCTGATGATCGTCGGTTTGACGGCGCTGTTGCTGGGTATCACCGAAATCGGCCAGGGCCATCATTGGCGCGACGATGAAGTGCTGGGGCTGTTGGTCTGTGCCGTGGTGGCGTTGACGGTGTTTGTGTGGCACGAGCGTCGGGCGCGGGAGCCCTTGTTGCCGATGCACCTGTTTGCCAACCGCAGCGCGGTGTTGTGCTGGTGCACGATTTTCTTTACCAGTTTCCAGGCGATTTCCCTGACGGTGCTGATGCCGCTGCGCTACCAGACCGTCACCGGTTCCGGTGCCGACAGTGCCGCCTTGCATTTGCTGCCGCTGGCGATGGGCTTGCCGATGGGGGCGTATTTTGCCGGGCGCATGACCTCGGTGACCGGGCGTTATAAACCGATGATCCTGATTGGCGCCTTCCTGAGCCCGATCGCGATTTTCGGCATGGCGTTGAGTGCGCCTCAGGCGGTGGCGGTCACCAGTCTGTTTATGTTGCTGTGCGGGATTGCCGCCGGGATGCAGTTTCCGACTTCCCTGGTGGGTACGCAGAACTCGGTGGAGCAGCGGGATATCGGGGTGGCGACCAGCACCACCAACCTGTTCCGTTCCCTGGGCGGTGCGGTTGGGGTGGCATGCATGTCGGCGCTGTTGCTGGCGTTGTTGCAGGACTCCAGTTTTGCGCACCTGGCCAGTGGGGCGCTGGTCGCGGAAGGGAGTTCGGGGAATGTGCTGCTGGATGGCTTGAATGCGGCGCCTGGGCCGGCGCAGGATGCCTTGCGGGGGGAGTTGTTGATTACCTTCAGGCATTTGCTGATGGTCAGTGCCGGGGTGTCGTTGTTGGGGTTGGCGGCGGCGATTGCCATGCCTGATCGGGTGTTGCGGGGGCGGGAAGACAAGGCCAAATAGTCGAAAAAATGAAGATTAAATGTGGGAGCGGGCTTGCTCGCGAATGCGGTCTGTCAGCTGATAAATAGGCTGACTGATAC